>JAFACP010000302.1 GCA_023425455.1 Pseudomonadota bacterium
CAGCAGCGTTAACCCGCCGTCGCGCCAGCTGCCGTAGGCCGTGTCCCCGGCGATAATCGCGTGATGCAGGGCGTAACGCTTCCCTTGCGGCCACTGGGGTTGTTCACCTGCGGCCTGATTCATCCCCGGCAGCCACCAGCGTCCCGCCACCTCCGGTTTACGCGGATCGGCCAGATCGAGGGTCAGAAAAATGTAGTCGGTAAAGCCCTCGATCAGCGCAGAGACATATGCCCAGCGCCCGCCCACGTACCAGATACGGTGAATACCAATACCATTCAGCGACAAAAAGCCAATTTCGCGCGGCTTATCCGGCGTGGAGATATCAAACACCCGCAGCCCGGCGCTCCACCCTCTGTCCTGTACGTCGCTGACCGTCTCCCCGACCTGGCGGGTGTAATAGACTTTTTCATCGGCGAAACGGGCGTCAGCGAACAGATCGCGGGCGTTAATGACCAGCAGCAGATCGTCATGCGCCTGCAGATGGACATTCCATGTGCCCGGCGGCGCAGGCACATACCCTGCGGCACGGGGGTTTTTCGGATCGCGGACATCCACAATCGAAAACCCCTGCGACACCATATGACCGATATAAGCAAAACCGCGATGCACCATCAGCTGCACGCCGTCCGGGCGACCGCCCTGGTCGCTATGGCCAATCAGCCGCATATTGCGGCTGTATTCAGGCGTGGGTAAACCACTCATTTATGCTGTGCTGCCAGGGTGGCAAACCACGGCGCGATAAAATCATCGGTCTGGCCCCAGCCCGGAATAATTTTCCCGAGCGACGCCACGTTCACCGCCCCCGGTTGCGCGCTCAACAGCGCCTGCGGGATGGCGGCGGCTTTGAAATCGTAGGTGGCAGGCGTGGCCTCACCGGCGATCTTGTTGGCAATCAGGCGTACGTTGGTGGCACCAATCAGCTTCGGATCGACCGCCACGCTCACCTTCCACGGGCTGCCAGGCTCGCGCATCAGCTGCAGATCCTGGTTAGAAATATCGATACTGTAGAGTTTGATTTCAGTGCGACCGTTCTCTTTCAGCGCTTTGTAGGCGCCCTGGCTGAAGGCATCCCAGGTCCCCCAGATCGCATCAATTTTTCCTTTCGGGTACTTCGCCAGAATAGCGCCCACCTTATTGGCGGTATCGCCCTGCACGTCAGAAGAGACCGCGCCGATAGACTCCAGCTCCCTGATATCCGGGTACTGCTTTTGCAGCGCTTTATAGGCGGCCTGACGGCGTTCCATTGGCGGGAAACCGGCGACCCACAGCTTAATAATGTTGGCTTTGCCGTTGAAATCTTTCGCCAGCTGGCCGAAGGAGAGATCGGTCAGGGAGGCGTCATCCTGCTGCGTCACGGTAACGCCCGGAATATCGCCATTCACCGCAGTATCAAACACGGACACTTTAATGCCCGCGTCCACCGCTTTTTTCACCAGCGCCGTAGAGTACGGGTCGCGGCCCTGCGAGAGGATAATACCGTCATATTTCTGGCTGATCGCCTGGTTCACAAAGTCCTGAAATTTGGCGTCATCACCGTTACTTAAAAAGGTGCTGACCTTAAAGCCGAGCTTTTTCCCCTGCTGGATAGCCCCGGCGACAAACTGGGTGGTGTTGTCGTCGGAGCCAAGGTTACGGATCACCGCGATACGAACCGGTCCGTCGTGATCCGCAATCGCCGCCGGCACCGGGGCAGGCGTTACGGCAAACGCCGGCAGAGAGGTCAGTAACCCAAGCGTCAACAAAGCGCGTGTCATGTTATTCATTCTGTTATCCCGTTGTGTTATTCACGTTTTTGTATGTAGGTCAGCGCCAGCGCCGCGGCCAGCACCAGCCCTTTTATAATGTCCATGGCGTAATAGGGCACGGAGAGCATCACCAGACCATTCGACAACACGCCGAGGATCACCGCCCCCACCAGCGTACCCAGCGCGTTGGGTTTGCCGGAGCCGGCCAGCGAAAAGCCGATCCACGCCGCCGCCACCGCATCCATCAGATACCCCCCGCCCGCATTGACCTGCGACGAACCAATGCGCGAGGCCAGCAGAATGCCGCCTAACCCCGCCAGCAGCGACGCAATGACGTAGGCCGCCACCTTGTAGCGGGTGGTGCGAATGCCGGAAAGACGTGCCGCCTCCGGATTACCGCCGATGGCGTACATACGCCGTCCGTGGGTGGTCAGCGACAGGCCAAGCTGCGCCAGAATGGTCACCACCAGCATGACTACCACGATGGTCGGCACCTGGCCGAGCAGGCTAAACGCCGCCGGAATGGTCCCTTCCGCCATCTCGCCGTCGGGCAGCACCATGTTCTCGGTGATCGAGCCGCCGTAGCTGTAGGTCATCGCCACCCCCTGGATCACGAACAGGCTGGCAAGCGTGGCGAGCATATCCGGAATACGCAGAATGACGATCAGGAAGGCGTTAAACAGCCCGACCAGCGTACAGAGCGCAAGCGTAATCACAATGGAGGCGGTCGTGCCGAAGCCGTGCCAGACAAAGAGTGAAATCACCAGCGCATTGGCCAGCGACGCCGTCGACCCGACGGAGAGATCAAAGCCACCGACGGTCAGCGAAATCGAGACCCCCACGGCAATCACCGTCACGATGGCGATCGCACGCAAGATATTGATGATATTGTTCGGGTCGAGGAAGCTGTCCGAGGCCACGCCAAAAATCGCGACCAGCGCCACCACGGTCAGCAGCATGCCCCATTTATAGAGAAACTCGAAAAATTGCTGACGGCCCGACGCCGCCGCACTCACTGAAAGGGCCTTGCTCACGACGCCGTTCCTCCGGTTGAATAATAAAGTAGTGTCTCTTCACGGGCCTCAGCCCCGGCGATTTCCGCCACAATACGTCCGTCCCACAGCACGCAGATGCGGTCGCATAACCCCACCAGCTCAGCAAATTCGCCGGAGGCGTAAATCACCCCTTTACCGTCACGTGCCAGGCCATCAATGAGCGAAAACAGATCGGTCTTCGCCTTCACGTCGACGCCTTTGGTTGGTTCATCAAAAATCAACACTCTGGCGTCATTGCGCAGCCATTTCCCAATGGCGACCTTCTGCTGATTACCGCCAGAAAGACGGCGTAATCGCTGAGCCGGCCCGCGAGCGCGCACGCCAACCCGGGCGATCACCTCTTCCGCCCAGCGCCACGCCTGACGATGATTGAACAGCCCCCAGCGTGCGAAGCTGTTATCGGCGGTCACCGCCAGGTTCATGTTCACCGGCTCATCGATAAAGATCCCCTCTTTGCGACGCTCCTCCGGCACCAGCGCCAGACCGCGCAGCACGGAATCGGCCGGATCCCGGGGCTGCCAGGCCTGATGATTCAACTCCCCGCGAGTGACCCGGCTTTTGCTGGCACCAAACAGCGCCTTGCAGAGCTCGGTTTTGCCCGCGCCCGCGAGACCCGCAATGCCGAGGATCTCCCCCTTGCGCAGATGCAGGGAGATATCTTTCAGCAGGGCGTCATCATGCAGCCCTTCAACCCGCAGGAGCATCTCGTCGCCGTGCGGCGGACGCCGCGGAGGATAGATATCGCTCAGCACGTGGCCGAGCATCTTCTCGACGATCTCTTCGCCGCTCAGATCCCCCATCGGGCCGGACTCAATCAACATGCCGTCGCGCAGCACCGTCAGGGTGTCGCAGATGGCTTTCAGCTCGTGAATACGGTGAGAGATAAACACCACGCCAATGCCCTGCTGCTGCAGGCGTCGCACCACGGCGAACAGGCGTTCGCTTTCGTGGCTGTCGAGCGGCGCAGTCGGCTCGTCGAGGATCAGGAAACGGCAGTGATGGGACAGCGCCCGCGCCAGTAAGATTTGCTGTTTTTCCGCCAGCGAGCAGCTGTCGACAGAGCGACGCACGTCCAGCGTCACGTCGAGCTGGGCCAGCGCCTGCGTCGCCTGCCGGCGAATCGCCCCCCAGCGATAGCGATGACCCGGCTGCGCCAGCTGGTCGAGCATAATATTTTCAGCAATGCTCAGACCCGGGATCAGCGCGACATCCACCTCCTGCTGCACCAGATGGATCCCCAGCCGTTTTGCGTCACGCGGTTCACGGATGGTGACCGGCTGATGGTTGATACAGATCTCACCTTCGTAGCGGTCGTGCGTCCCACAAAGCACCGCCATCAGCGTCGATTTCCCCGCGCCGTTCGCGCCGGTGAGCGCATGGACGGATCCGCCGGTCAGGGTAAAATCGACGCGCGACAGCGCCTGAAAGCCAGAAAAGGCCAGGCTGATACCGCGCATCTCGAGACGACTGGAACCCATCCGCATTAAATCCTTCATTAATATTCTGATTTATTGAATTTTTCACAGCTCAGGTTGACTGACAAGGACGGAAAAGGCATAAGATAAAGCAAAATATTATTAGCCATCCGGATGTCCAGACATAACATCAGGTTAGCGCTCTCTTAAAAAGGACACCTCCATGAGCAATACTGATATCCGCGTCGTCCCCGGCCCGGCGAACTACTTCTCCCACGCCGGGAGCCTTGCGCAGCTGAATGAACGGTTTACCCCGGAGCAACTCTCCCGCGCGGTGTGGATATACGGCGAACGCGCAATCGAAGGCGCGCGCCCCTTCCTGCCGGCCAGCTTTAACGCGCCGGGCGCCAGACACCTGCTGTTCAAGGGCCACTGCAGCGAGCGTGAGGTGACCGGGCTGGTAAAGCGATCCGGCAATGACGCCAGCGTGGTGATTGGCGTTGGCGGCGGGGCGCTGCTGGATACCGCCAAGGCGGTCGCGCGTCGTCTGCAGGTTCCCGCCGTCGCCATTCCAACCATTGCCGCGACCTGCGCGGCATGGACGCCGCTCTCCGTCTGGTACAACGACGCCGGGGAGGCGCTGCAGTTTGAGATTTTCGACGATGCCAACTTCCTGGTGCTGGTCGAGCCGCAGATCATTGTTAACGCCCCGGCGGAGTATCTGCTGGCGGGGATCGGCGATACGCTGGCGAAGTGGTATGAAGCGGTGGTGCTGGCGCCGCAGCCTGAGACGCTGCCGCTGACCGTGCGTCTGGGGATCAACGGTGCGCTGGCGATCCGCGACGTGCTGCTGGAACGCAGTGAAGAGGCGCTGGCCGACCAGCAGCGCGGCGAAGTTACGCAGGCGTTCAGGGATGTGGTGGATGCGATCATCGCCGGTGGCGGTATGGTCGGCGGCCTGGGGGAACGCTATACCCGCGTGGCGGCCGCGCATGCGGTACATAATGGCTTAACCGTACTCCCGCAGACCGCGAAATACCTGCACGGCACCAAAGTCGCCTGGGGTATTCTGGTGCAGAGCGCCCTGCTCGGCCAGGACGATGTGCTGGCGCAGCTGGTTGCCGCCTACCAGCGTTTCAGCTTGCCGACCACGCTGCGTGAGCTGGGGGTGGATATCCACAATCGCGAGGCGCTGGACAAGGTCATTGCGCATACCCTGCGCCCGGCAGAGTCGATTCATTACCTGCCGATCGAACTCACTCCAGAGACGCTGCGCGCCGCCTTTGAGAAAGTGGAATCCTTCAGCCGCTAATCGCGCCGACGGTCTATACCTAATGATGATTCTCACCACTCTCGCAACGAGGTCATCATGCAGATCGATTTAACAGGTAAACGGGCGCTGGTCACCGGCGCCAGCCGCGGGCTGGGCCGGGCGATTGCGCTGGCGCTGGCCGAAGCCGGCGCCCACGTCGTGATTACGTATGAAAAATCCGCCGACAAGGCGCAGGCGGTAGCCGATGAGATTGCCGCTCTCGGGCGCACCAGCGCGGCAATACAGGCCGACAGCGCCAGCGCGCAGGCAATTCAGGAGGCGGTCACGCAGGCGGCACGCACTCTCGGCGGGCTGGATATCCTGGTCAACAATGCCGGGATCGCGCGCGGCGGTCCGCTGGAGGCCATGTCGCTGGAGGATATCGACGCGCTTATCAACGTCAATATTCGCGGGGTGGTCGTTGCAACCCAGGCGGCGCTGGTCCATTTGTCTGACGGCGGTCGGATTATCAACATCGGCAGCTGTCTGGCCAACCGGGTGGCGATGCCGGGCATTGCGGTCTATGCGATGACCAAATCCGCGCTCAACTCGCTCACCCGGGGTCTCGCACGCGATCTCGGCCCGCGCGGCATTACGGTCAATCTGGTCCATCCAGGCCCGACCAACAGCGACATGAACCCGGAAGATGGCGAGCAGGCCGAATCACAGCGGCAGATGATTGCCATCGGCCATTATGGTCAGCCGGAGGATATCGCCGCCGCCGTGACCTTTCTGGCAAGCCCCGCTGCAGGGCAAATTTCCGGTACCGGACTGGACGTCGATGGCGGGTTGAATGCCTGACGGCGCGGTTTAGCGTCGGCCTCTGTCGCCCGGCAGAGGCCTTTTCAGGCGGCACGGAGGGTTCGCGTTTTACCCCTGCTTTCGCCGTCTATCGGCCCTGAAGGGCGTTATCAGAAAGGTGGACGTTATCTGCGCATTGTCGTATTCGCTGATGTTTTGTACTCCGGACGGCGCTCTGCGGCGGTAAACCGGAGCCGAACGGCTGCGATTTACCAGAAGCGGGTTAACAGCACTTCGCGCCGCCCTTGCCGCCGTAGCGCGCATCCTGACGATCGCGGAAAAACGCTTCGTAGGTCATCGGCGTCTGGTCCGGATGATTAACGCGCATATGCTCAACGTAGTTATCGTAGTCCGGCACGCCGATCATCATTTTCGCGGCCTGGCCTAAATATTTACCTGCTTTGGATAGGGTGTCGAACATGGTTATTCTCTCGCGTTATTCCCTCTCCCGTTGAGGGAGAGGGAGAAGATCGGGCACTAATGTGCCCCTTTCGCCTGGGTGACAATCTTTTCCAGATCCTCAGGCATTGGCTCGTATGGCGTCTCTTTCGCCGTCGGTTTGTCTTCCTTCAACGCCGCCCGCGCGGTTTTGAGAGAATACAACGCCAGCACCACCACTACCACCATAAAGAAGATAGTTAACCCGGCATCCAGACGGTTGTTAAACACCAGCTGTGACAGCTGCGATTCCGTATACTGCGACGGGATCTTGCCGCTGTCGATCAGCGCCTGAAACTTGTTGGCAATCGCCAGGAAACCTATCTTATTATCCGGGCTGAACGCCTTCTGCCAGCCCGCCGTCAGGGTACAGATCAGCAGCCACGCCGTTGGCACCAGCGCCACCCAGGCGTAGCGCTGACGCTTCATTTTGAACAGCACCACGGCACAGAGCATCAGCGCCATACCCGCCAGCATCTGGTTGGCGATCCCAAACAGCGGCCACAGCGTATTGATGCCGCCGAGCGGATCCACCACCCCCTGATGGAGGAAATAGCCCCACGCCAGCACGCACAGCGCCGTCGCCAGCAGGTTAGCCGGCAAAGAGTCCGTCCGCTTCAGGTTGGGCGAGATCACGCCCAGCAGATCCTGCAGCATAAAGCGCGCCGCGCGCGTCCCGGCATCGACCGCCGTCAGGATAAACAGGGCTTCAAACAGGATCGCAAAGTGATACCAGAATGAGACATCCATCAGCCCGCCCAGCGCACCGTGCAGGATATAGGCCATCCCGACTGCCAGCGTCGGCGCCCCGCCCGCGCGGGAGATGATCGACTGCTCACCCACCTCGCTGGCGATATGCGTCAGCGTATCGGGCGAAATGGCAAAGCCCCAGCCGCTGACCACCTGCGCCGCAGATGCCACCACGTCAGCCGTCCCGGCCGGTGCCAGCACCGCCATCGGACTGTTCATGGCAAAGTAGACGCCCGGATCGATAATACAGGCCGATACCAGCGCCATAATCGCCACGAAAGACTCCATCAGCATGCCGCCGTAGCCAATCAGGCAGGCCTGATTTTCACTGGCGAGCATTTTCGGCGTCGTACCGGAGGCGATCAGGGCATGGAAGCCAGACACTGCGCCACAGGCGATGGTGATAAACAGGAACGGGAACAGGCTGCCGGTCCAGACCGGGCCCGTACCGTCAACAAACTGGGTCAGCGCAGGCATGGTCAGGGTTGGGCGCATAATCAGGATGCCGATTGCCAGCCCGACGATGGTGCCGATTTTGAGGAACGTAGAGAGATAATCACGCGGTGCCAGCAGCAGCCACACCGGCAGCACCGCCGCGACGAAGCCATAGCCCACCAGCATCCAGGACAGCTGGATGCCGGTAAAATCAAAGACCGGAGCCCAGGTCGGGCTTTCAGCCACCCAGCCGCCAGAAATAATGGCGAACACCAGCATCACCAGGCCAATCACCGACACTTCGCCAATGCGCCCCGGGCGCAGATAACGAATGTAGATCCCCATAAATATGGCCAGCGGAATGGTAAAGGCGACGGTATAAGTTCCCCACGGGCTGTGGGTCAGCGCTTTCACCACGATCATCGCCAGCACCGCAAGGATGATCACCATGATCATAAAGGTCGCCACCAGCGCAATCACCCCGGCGGTTGGCCCCATCTCTTCCTTCACCAGTTCACCCAGCGAACGCCCGTCACGACGGGTTGAGACAAACAGCACCATAAAATCCTGTACTGCTCCCGCGAGCACCACCCCGGCGAGGATCCAGATCATCCCCGGCAGGTAGCCCATCTGCGCCGCGAGTACCGGCCCCACCAGCGGGCCGGCTCCGGCGATGGCGGCAAAGTGGTGTCCAAACAGCACCTTTTTGTCGGTCGGCACATAGTCCAGCCCGTCGTTATGACGCACCGCAGGCGTCATCCGCGTGCCGTCTACCCCCAGCACCTTGTTGGCGATGTAGAGGCCATAAAAACGGTAAGCAATCAGATAAATACAGACCGCCGCGACCACGATCCACAGGGCGTTGATCTGCTCGCCCCGGTTGAGTGCGATATAACCCAGTGCAAATGCCCCCACAACGGAGAGCACGGCCCATATAAGGTATTTCCCTGAGTTGTTCATAGTTGTGTTCCGTTGCAGTGAAACAGTGGAATGTTACATTTTGTTTCTAGATCAACGACTAAAATTTAACAACTTTGAAACGCAATATTGCGTGGTCAAACCAGATATTTACACCACAGTGTTAAGCCGATCACTTTCAGTGACGACCGTCTAACCCAGCACCATGGTACTTAGCCGACAGGTGCAGCAGCGGCGTCCCTGCTCATCAAAGATGACAATCTCCCAGCTCTGGCTGGAACGCCCCAGATGCAGCGGCTGGCAGACGCCGCGCACCTTGCCCTGCGCGACCGCACGGTGATGCGTTGCGTTAAGCTCGGTGCCGACCACGTTCTGCCCGTCGCGGGTCATCAGAAAGCCGGCCATCGACCCCAGCGTCTCGGCAAGCGCAGCCGATGCGCCGCCGTGCAGCAGCCCAAACGGCTGATGGGTTCGCGTATCGACCGGCATCTCCGCCTCAAGGGTGTCATCGCCGATTCGGGTATAGCGTATCCCCAGCTGCGCCACCAGGGTATTCAGGCTGGTGGCGTTCAGTTGTTCAGGGGAGAGATGACGTTTCCAGATCATTTATGCCCCCAGCGTGGAGCCGCCGTCCACCACGATATCCTGCAGGGTGATGTGGCTGGCGGCGTCGGAAGCGAGAAACAGAATGGTGCTGGCTATCTCCTGCGGGCGGGCAATTTTGCCCAGCGGAATACCGAGCTTGAACTGCTCGCCAAAACCGCGAATGCGCTGCTGTTCGGCCTCCTCATTTGTCCACAGGGTGCGCTGCATATCGGTATCGGTCGAGCCAGGTGATACCAGGTTACAGCGCACGCCGCTTGCCGCCAGCTCCAGTCCGACGGTCAGTGCCAGGCTTTTTAGCGCCGCTTTCGAGGCACCATAGGCGCTCATGCCGATCCGCGGCGTATGCGCAGCATCCGAGGCGACCGTGACAATCGCCCCTTCCTGCTGACGACGAAACTGGCCCATGGTCTGCTGAAACAGGTTAAACGCGCCGCCGACGTTGACCGCAAAAGTTTGCTGCCAGTCCGCCTGCGAGATCTGATCGGTCGCCCCCATTCGCAGAATGCCGGCGGCGTTAACCAAAACATCCAGTCGCGGATGCGCGCTGAGCAGACGGCCACAGACCTCGCTCACCTGCGCCGGATCGGCCACATCCAGCCGCCCGGTGGCAAAAGGATAATCATCCAGCGCAAAGTCCAGATCAAACCCGGTAACCCTGGCCCCGGCGTCCGCGAAAGCCCGCGCGGTGGCATAGCCAATCCCCTTCCCGGCCCCCGTCACCCAGACGGTTTTGCCGCTAAAATCGAAACCAGCCATCACTTCACCTCGCGCGACAGCAGCGCCCACCACGCATCAAGGGTCGGATTTTTAGCCAGCATCACGAAGTCGATATCGCCATGCACTTTGCGCCAGCGGGCCGCCAGCGCCATCATGCGCACCGAGTCCAGACCATAATCAATCAGGTTTTCGTCATCCATCGGCGCGTCGGAGTCGTCCAGCAGCGGCAGGATAAGGGCGCGCAGCGCCGCTTTTGACGCCGGAACAGACGGCAGCAGCTCGTCGGTCATCACCACGCGACCGGAGCGCCCGGCCACGTAGTTCAGCGACATCAGGTGCTCGTCGCGGGTGAAATCGGCCAGCGCGTCGGCAATAAAGAACGGCTTAATGTCACGCATAAACGCGTCGGTGGCGGTCGTCATGCAGCCGATGTGCGCGTAGACGCCCGTAATCAACAGCTGATTACGTCCCGTCTCTTTCAGCATCAGCTCCAGCGGCGAGCGGTGGAACGCGCTGTAGCGCCACTTCACCAGCACGGTATCTGCCTCGTCCGGGGTCAGCTCAGCGACAATACGCTGCTGTTCCGGCGAGCGGGTCAGGCCCGGCCCCCACATGTCGTTCAGCAGGGCGCGATCTTCATCGCTCTGCTCTTTTGGCTGCGCGGTGTAGTACACCGGAATATTGTGCTGTTTGCAGTAATCGCGGATCTTCGCGATGTTCGCCACCACCTGCGCCATCATCTCGCTGTTCTCTCCCCAGAAGTTGAGGAAATACTCCTGCATATCGTGGATCAGCAGCGCAGCGCGCTCCGGCTCAAACGCCCAGTCCACTTTGTTATTCGGCAGTTCGGCGGCGGTTGGCAGCGCGTAAGCGGTTAATTTTGGAATGGCCATCTTCTGTTCCTCAGCCCTGGGCGCGTTGTGCAAGCCACAGGCGCAACTGTTTCTTATCGACTTTACCGACCGGCGTTAACGGCAGGGCATCAACGCACTCAACGCGGTCCGGCAGTTTGAATTCCGCGACGCCCTGTTCGCGCAGGAAGCGACGCACCTCAACCGCACGCAGCGGCTGTTTCACCACCAGATACGCGCAGCTTTTCTCACCCAGCAGGCTGTCTTCCATACTCACCAGCGCCGCGTGGATCACCGCATGGTGGCGCAGCAGCAGGTTTTCGATCTCCTCGGCGGCGATCTTCTCCCCCCCGCGGTTGATCTGATCTTTCTCCCGGCCCTGCACGGTGATATAGCCCTGCTCGTCAATGGCGATCAGATCCCCGGAGCAGTAAAAACCATCGGCATCAAAGGCGCTGGCGTTGTGCGCCGGGCTGTTGAAATAGCCGCGGAAGGTGTACGGCCCGCGGGTCATCAGACGCCCCACTTCACCGCGCGGCAGCGGATTGCCCTGCTCATCGGCCACCCACACTTCGTCATCCGGGCACATCGGGCGTCCCTGGGTATTGATGATGCGTTCCGGCGTGTCGTCGAGGGCGGTGTAGTTCACCAGCCCTTCCGCCATGCCAAACACCTGCTGAAGCTGACAGCCGATCTCCGCCGGGATCCGCGCCGCAAGCGATGCGGACAGCCGCGCCCCGCCCACCTGCAGCAGGGTCAGCGACGCAAGCTGCGCATTGCCCGCCCCTTCGGCAATCGCCTGCAGCCAGAGGCTGACCGCCGGAGGGACCAGCGACGTGACGGTGACCTGATGCTTTTCGATCAGCGGGAAGCAGAGCGTGGCACTTGGATCGCTGGCCAGCACCACGCAGCCGCCGGCCGTAAAGATGCCAAGCGATCCCGGGGAGCTCATGGCGTAGTTATGCGCCGCCGGCAGGGCGTTCAGATATCGGGTTCCGGCGGTAATACCGCAGATCTCGTTGCTGCGACGAATGCTGTAGTCATAGTCGTTGTGGGTGCGTGGGATAAGCTTCGGCATCCCGGTGCTACCGCCGGAGAGCTGGAAAAACGCCACCTCGTCGGCAGGGGTCGGAGTCGGGACGAAATCCTCAGACGGATGAGCCATCGCCGCCTCCAGCGCATGTTCGCCTTTGTCGCCGCGCAGCAGTACCACGCGTACCGAGCGGTGCTGGTCCACGAAGCGATTAAGGAAGTCATCACCGGCGAACAGGGCGTGCTCGCGATCGGCAATCAACAGCGCCGGTTTGATCTGCCCGGCATAGGCCGTCAGCTCGCTGCGCTGATGGCTAAAGAGCGCGTTGACCGGGGCAACCCCCAGCTGCAGCAGGGCGAAAAAGCTGATGTAAAATTCAGCCACATTACCAAGCTGTACCAGCGCCGTTTCGCCGCGACGGATCCCCTGCGCCTGCAGCTTCGCGGCAAGATTATTCACCGCCTGGTTGCATTCGCGGTAGCTAAACTGACGTTCGCCGTCAACGATCGCCAGCGCATCGTTATCCGCCTGGTCGGTCAGGATGTGAGTCAGCGGCAGATCCTGCCAGTAGCCTTTTTCGCGGTAGCGGCGGGCAAAATCCTCAGGCCAGCGGGTAAAAGGGATGGTCATGGGTATTCCTTAGTGCAAACCAAATACGTTCAGCATGGTGGAGAGTTTCACGCCGGTTTCACGCCACTCCCCCACCGGAGAAGAGGCCGGTACAATGCCCGCCCCCGCAAACAGGCGAACCTTGTTCTCGTTAAGGCGCGCGCAGCGGATAGTCACAACCCATTCACCGTTGCCCTCGCTGTCGCACCAGCCCACGATGCCACCGAACAGTTCCCGGTCGAACGGCTCCAGCCCGGCAATCAGCTGTTTGGCAGCAAGATGCGGGAAACCGCTCAGCGCAGGCGTCGGGTGCAGCAGGCAGGCCAGCGTCAGGGCGTTTTCGTTCGCGCGCGCGTCGCCCTCAACCGGCGTCGCCAGATGCCAGAGCGTTGGCGTGGTGAGCAGCTGCGGGGAGGCTGGCATGCTCAGATGATGGCTGCGCGGCTCAAGAATGCTCTTCATCGCCTGGGTCACCAGCTCGTGCTCGTGACGATCTTTTTCCGAGGCCAGCAGCTTATTGCCCGCTTCGCGATCCAGCACGTCGTCCGGCTGACGGCGCGCCGAGCCCGCCAGCGGCAGGGAACTGAAGTGCGTCCCCTCTTTTCGCAGCAACAGCTCCGGGCTTGCGCCAAGCAACACGCCGCCGTCTTCCAGCGGCACGTGGAAGTTAAAACTGGCCGGGTTCTGCGCGATCAGACGCTCCAGCAGAGCGCCGCTGTCAATCTTCGCGTCGGTGGCAATATCGATCAGGCGCGACAGCACCACTTTGTTGACCTGCGGGGTTGCGGTGAGCGCAGCCGCGCGGGCCACCATCTCTTCGAACACGGGCTGCGGCGGGATCTCCGTGCGTTTGGTGACGTTCAGCGTCTGAACCGCAGAGAAGTAACGGGCGGACTGCTGACGCGCCGGACGGGAAAAGGTCTGCCAGCTCGCAGGAATAAACAGGGAAGAGGGTTTACGGGTATCGAACGGGATGGCACCGACCATAATCGGGTGCGCAATGCCGCTGGCTTTCGCCTCCTGAAAGGCGGCGGCTAATTTTTGCTGGAAAGCGCCAGCCGGATCGTCGCCGTTGACGGCCGGTTCAGAAAAACGGGCAAAACAGCCTGAAGTGGTAAAACTGCGCCACGGCGACATAAAGAAAAAGCTGTCTGCCTGCAGCGTGGTTGCGGTGTGCTGAACGTCCTCAGCCAGTGACGTATCCATATCATCCTCCATAAAATGATAAAAGCAGTAATAATGATTATCATTTATATTTTCGACGGCTAACCTAATCGCACAGCGCCCCGGTGTCAACTGAAGAGCGAGCAACTTGTGCGACTAACGCTTGCATCCCTTCTGCGCAATCATGAAAATGAGAAGCATTAACCTCGAATAAAACAGGATGCTGCGTTGTGAAACTCCCCGCCATGTGCCGTTATGGCCTGCTCTTAACCGGATTATTTGCTTTAGGATTAACCTCAGCCACCGCCGGGGACTGGCCGCGCCAGGTCACGGACAGCCACGGCACGCACACTCTGGAGAGCAAACCCACGCGCATTGTCTCGACCAGCGTGACCCTGACCGGCTCTCTGCTGGCGATTGACGCCCCGGTGGTCGCCAGCGGCGCAACCACGCCGAATAACCGCGTGGCGGATGGGCAGGGCTTTTTACGCCAGTGGGGCGATATCGCAAAGCAGCGTCATCTCACCCGTCTGTACATTGGCGAACCGAGCGCCGAAGCGGTTGCCGCCCAGATGCCAGACCTGATTTTAATCAGCGCCACCGGCGGTGACTCCGCGCTCGCCCTCTACGATCAGCTCTCCGCCATCGCCCCGACGCTGGTGATCAACTACGACGATAAAAGCTGGCAGGCGCTGCTGACCGAGCTGGGCACCCTCACCGGCCAGGAACAACAGGCCAGCGAACGGATCGCGGAATTTGATCAACAGCTCGCGCGGGTAAAACAGCAGATGAGACTGCCGCCGCAGCCGGTGAACGCCATCGTCTACACCGCCGCCGCCCACAGCGCCAACCTGTGGACCGCCGAATCCGCGCAGGGACAGCTGCTGCATCAGCTGGGCTTTTCGCTGGCGGAACTGCCTGCCGGGCTGCAGACGTCGAAAAGCCAGGGCAAACGCCACGACATTATTCAGCTGGGTGGGGAAAATCTGGCGTCAGGGCTTAACGGCGAAGGGCTTTTCCTGTTTGCCGGTGACCAGAAAGATGTCGATGCGATTTACGCCAACCCGCTACTGGCCCACCTGCCGGCGGTGCAAAACAAGCGCGTATGGGCGCTGGGCACCGAGACGTTCCGTCTGGATTACTACAGCGCGACGCGGGTGTTAGCGCGTTTGAACACGATTTTTAAGTAAAAAGCCCGACATAACGGCAGCATCGCTGCCGTTACTGATGTTGTTACCCTGCAAAGGGGAAATCAGGCCGCGCTGTCGTTCAGTACCTCCGCCTGCCTGAACCGGCGCAACTCCGCCAGACACACCAGCAGCATCACGCCGACAATCGCCAGCGCAAACCCGCTGCTGCTCGCCGAGGCCACCGGCGTCATGATCGCCCCCAGCCCACCGAGAAGGGCCGCACCAGTCGCATCACCGGTGACGTTCTGCGCCGTCCACAGGCCATTAATCCGCCCCTGCATCCCTTCCGGCGTCTGGGTCTGGATCAGGGTGTACTGCAGCAGCGAGCTGATGGCGCTCAGCCAGCCAAAAATCACCAGACACAGCACGCCCAGCGCCCATACCGGCATCAGGCTGAAGAAGCCAATGGCGATAAACGCGGCCAGCGTCGCCAGCAGCATAATCATCCCCGGGCGCGCGCTGTGGGCCAGGTTGCCGCTGGTTAACGCGCCACATGCCGCCCCGAGCGGGATCGCCGCGTACAGCACGCCAATCTCCGACGCGCTCATCTGCCATTCGTCCGCTAATGCCGGGTAGAGCACGCGCACGGCGCTCGCCATGGTCAGCAGCCCTCCCAGCAGGGCAATCCCGCCGATCAGCGGATTGCTGAACAGAAAGCGGATCGCCGCGATTAAGGATTTCAGCGGATGTTCACGCGGCTGCGGAGGCGGCAGCAACTGCGGCAGACGCAGCAGGGTTAAGGTGGTGATAAAGGTCCCCGCTGCCGCCAGCCCGTAGTTCCAGGCCACGTTGCCGGTAGCCAGCAACAGGCCGCCGGCCATCGGCGAGATCACCGAACCAAGCCGAACGGTAAGCATGGTGATCGCTCCCGCCTGCATCAGATTTTCACGCCCGACCAGCGCGGGGGTCGCCGCCAGCAGCGCGGTCACGCCGAGCGAGGCGAAAAAGCCATCCCACAGGCCGAGGGCGTAAATGACCATCAGCGAAGGTTCCGGCAGCATGGCGTTGAGGCACAGCCCGACAAACCCGACGCCGCAGGTTCCGCGCGCCAGCAGGATCAGTTTTTTACGTTCATAGCGATCCGCCAGTACAC
>JAFACP010000397.1 GCA_023425455.1 Pseudomonadota bacterium
ACCCGCAGGTGCGCGAGAAGGCGGTCGCTCTCTTCGCCGACGCCGCGCCGTTTGCGGTCTCCGACAATGTTGATACCCAGCTCTACAACGGCTTCTTCAGCGACGCGGACCGCAACGCGATGAATATCGTGCTGCAGACCGAGCCGCGTAATCTGCCGGCGCTGGATATCACCTTCGCCGACGCGCGGATCGAAAAACTGATGTTTAACTACCGGGCGCGAAATTACCCAGGCACGCTGGATGAAGCCGAACAGGCGCGCTGGCTGCAGCATCGCCGCAACGTCTTTACCCCTGAATTTTTGCACGCCTATGCGCAGGAGCTGGAGACGCTCTACGCACAGTATGAAGGCGATGGCGAGAAACAGGCGCTGTTAAAAGCGCTCTATCAGTATGCGCAGGAGATTGTTTAGGCGGCGTTAGCAAAAAAAAACCGGAGGCGATGTTCTCCGGTTTTTTTATGTTACTGCGCGGGATTACTGCGCGATATCTTCGTACTGAGGGACCGGGTTGCGGAAGCTTTTCGTTACGCAGGCCAGGTAAACCAGACCGATACCGCCCCAGATCAGGCCCAGAATCATTGAGCTCTCTTCCAGGTTAATCCACAGCGCGCCAACGGTCAGCGCACCGCACACCGGCAGGATCAGGTAGTTGAAGTGGTCTTTCAGCGTTTTGTTGCGCTTCTCGCGGATCCAGAACTGTGAGATCACGGAGAGGTTAACAAAGGTAAATGCCACCAGCGCACCGAAGTTAATCAGCGCCGTCGCCGTCACCAGGTCAAAGTTAATGGCCAGCAGCGCAATGGCACCCACCAGCAGCACGTTCCATGCTGGCGTACGCCACTTCGGATGAATGTAGCCAAAGAAGCGGCTCGGGAACACGCCGTCACGACCCATCACGTACATCAGACGCGAAACGCCAGCGTGGGCTGCCATACCGGAAGCCAGCACCGTGACGCTTGAGAAAATCAGCACGCCCCACTGGAAGGTTTTCCCGGCGACATACAGCATAATTTCAGGCTGAGAGGCGTCCGGCTCTTTGAAACGGGAGATATCCGGGAAGTACAGCTGCAGGAAGTAGGAGGCACAGATAAAGATCAGGCCACCAATCAGCGCCGTCAGGAAGATGGCGCGCGGGATCACGCGCTCGGCATCTTTGGTCTCTTCAGACAGAGAAGAGATCCCGTCAAAGCCCAGGAATGAGAAGCACAGGATAGTCGCACCGGTGATCATCGGCACAACGTGTGCGCCTTCAGACCAGAACGGACGCGTGCTGGTCAGCGTACCTGCACCTTCGCCGTGTGAAACGCCGTAGATGATAAGCCCCACGATCACCGCCACAATCCCCATCTGCAGAATAACAATCAGGGTATTGAAGTTCGCAACTGTCTTGATGCTGCGCAGGTTAGAGATGGTCATAAAGGCCACCAGCGCGACAACAAAGATCCACGACGGCACCGAAGGCACCAGCGCTTCAAAGTAAATTTTTGCCAGCAGGATGTTGATCATCGGCATGAACAGGTAGTCAAGCAGCGACGACCAGCCCACCATAAAGCCAACCGCCGGGCTAATGGATTTCTGGGCATAGGTATAGGCGGAGCCTGCGGACGGGAAACGGCGAACCAGTTTGCCGTAGCTCAGCGCAGTAAACAGAATGGCGACCAGCGCAAAGGCGTAAGCCGTTGCAACGTGACCGTCAGTCAGGCCTGAGACGATACCGAATGTATCGAACAGCGTCATTGGCTGCATATAGGCAAGGCCCATCATGACAACCGGAACTAACGTAAGCGTTTTACGTAATTCCACGCGAGAGGTT
Source organism: Pseudomonadota bacterium (assembly GCA_023425455.1). Taxonomy (GTDB): domain Bacteria; phylum Pseudomonadota; class Gammaproteobacteria; order Enterobacterales; family Enterobacteriaceae; genus Enterobacter. The sequence continues at coordinate 1,813 of JAFACP010000397.1, forward strand.
TTTGGAGTAGCGTTATGCGACACAGGTTTTCTCCTTAACGGTGATAACCGCCGCGTAAGCAAAAGATTGCCCCATTTTCGTGATTCCTCAGCGACAACAACTGTCGGATTTTAGTAAGTATCTATCCGGTACGAAGCCCGGCCTCTTGGTTTTAGTTTCATTTCGTACATGCAAAAAAAAATAACCGACGCCTTTTATATCGTCGATTATTCATTTGTTTGCAGCGGCGCATTTTGCCCTACTTTGAATATAAAAGGCAATAGATTGTAAAGCCCGTCGCCCTTTTCTTTTCCCTAACTGGCTGATTTATCAACATCCGTCAGCGTGTAAACGGAGGCGATAGCACTATTTGCTAAAATCTCATCCCGCCACCAGGCGCTGGCCAGCCCGGCGGTTTGTTCATTCCAGCCAACCCAGACGGATTCATGACGGGTTTGCGCCATAATTTGCTTTTCAATCAGTGCGCCAGTTTCGATATAGCGCTGGGCCAGATACCGGGGAAGATAACCGCATCCGAGCCCGCTGATTTGTAATTCGAGCTTGGTTTTAAAATCGAACACCGTGATCGCCTCCTGATCGTCCAGCAGCTGGGAGGAGATGGCGCATTGCGGGCCCGCGCTGTCGCCAACCACAATGGCGCGATGGCTTTTCATCGTGCGGCGGCTAATCGGTTCGGACTCTTGCGCCAGCGGATGGTGCGGCGCGACAACAAACACCTGCTCCAGCACGCCCAGCCGGGCAAAGCCAAAATCGCTCAGCGGCGGCGGTTCGTGCAAGGCCCCGACGATGATATCTGCCCGGCCCTGGGTTAACGCCTCCCAGGAGCCACCCAGTACGCCGTTGATAAAGACAAGACGGGTGACGCTGTGACGCTGATAAAACGCCTCAATCAACGGGGTGAGTAGCGAAAAGGGAAAGGTATCATCCACCCCGATCACCAGCTCATTTTCCCAGCCCTGGTGCAGTTTGACCGCCTGCTTCTCCAGCTCTCGCACGGTATGGAGTACTTCGCGCCCTTTTTCCAGCAGCATCTGACCTGTGCGGGTGAAGCGTGCACGGTGGCCGGAGCGATCGAGAAGCTGGATATTGAGATCGCTCTCCAGCTTATGCACGGTATAGCTCAGCGCGGAGGGCGTTTTATAGAGCTTTGCCGATGCCGCCGCAAAGCTCCCCTCCTTTTCCAGCGCATCCAGAATAATCAGAACATCCAGCAGCGGCTTCATCTTCGCCCCCTTACGGTGTGCGATCGTCTCCGCCGGAAACATTATTCCATGGGCATGACCAGCGGATCGGGATACTGATACTCAAATCCCAGTTCATGGCAAATGCGATTGCCATCAATGATTTTGCCTTTCCCTTCACCCTGCGCGTTCGCAAACACCGGTGGCGCCAGACCGAGCTGGCGGGCCATCAGCGGATAAAACGTACTGCGCGCCGGATGAGAGGGCGCACATATATTATAGATGTGCCCTCCCTTCGGGGCCTGCAGCAGCAGTGCAATGGCGCCAGTCACATCCTCAAGATGCACAAGGTTGACGCCATGTTCGCCGTCCGGAGCGGTTTTCCCGGCAAAAAATCGCCCCGGGTGACGACCGGGCCCCACCAGGCCGGCCAGGCGCAGGATATCGACCTGGGTTCCCGGAAGATTATGCAGCCAGTCCTCCAGCTCCTTAAGCACCCTGCCGCTGGCGGTCACCGGGCGGCGGGCGGTGCTCTCTTTCGTGACACCGTCAACGTCACCGTAAACCGAGGTCGAACTGGTGAAAATAATGCGCGGAACAGAATGCGCCAGCGCGCTGTCGACAATCTCCTGCACGGCCTGCAGGTAAAATGATTCGCCCGGCCCGCTGCGCCGCGCCGGTAAGGTGATGACCAGCGCATCGACGTTCATCAGCGTATCCAGATCGTCAGCATCACACACAAGCTCAGGCTCAAGGCGCAGCATCACCCCTTCAATACCGCACATCCGCGCCGCTTCCACGCCATCTTCCGTGGTTTTGCTTCCGGTCACCTGCCAGCCTTTCGCGGCCAATGACATCGCCAGCGGCATCCCTAACCACCCTAAACCGACAATCGCGACCTTTTTCATGCAAACTCTCCTGACTCTCCATCATCTTTATTAAGGCTACGCCAGCACTGCGGAAGGTACAATTCATAGCATCAATATGAAATGAATTAATGATCAAAAAAAGCCCTTGCAATATGGCGTACAAGTGGTTTAGGTTAAACGACATCAAATGAATAAGCATTCATCGAGAATTTATATGACACGCGTTCAATTTAAACACCACCATCATCACCATCATCCTGACTAGTCTTTCAGGCGATGTGTGCTGGAAGACGTTTGGATCTTCCAG
>JAFACP010000409.1 GCA_023425455.1 Pseudomonadota bacterium
GCCCGGGCTTCGGCATCCAGGGGATGCGCGAGCGCGTCGACGCCCTCGGCGGCGAACTGACCCTGGAATCCCACGACGGGACGCGCGTAATTGTTAACCTGCCCACAAATTTGCAACAAACGCCTCGCTGACCAGGAAAAAGTCTTAGCCACTCCAGACTTTGTCTCATCCCCTTTACGCCGCACTTACCTACAGTCATCTGAAACGGAGAACGCCATGCACGCACTGTCTGCAGAACAGGTTTCACAACGTTACCGGGCGCTGCGCCCGAGGCTGCTGCTGTGTATGGCGACGGGCTACGCCGCGTTTTATCTGACGCGAAAAAGTATCAACTACGTGTTACCGGCGCTGCAGGGCGATTTGGGGCTCACCCGGGGCGATATTGGCCTTATCGTCTCGCTGTTTTATCTCAGCTACGGGTTGTCGAAATTTGCCGCCGGACTGTGGCACGACAGCCACGGGCAGCGCGCATTTATGGGCATCGGGCTGCTGGCAACGGGCGTACTGAACGTCCTGTTCGCCTTTAGCGACACCTTCCCGCTGCTGCTGTTTATCTGGACGCTGAACGGCTTTTTTCAGGGATGGGGATGGCCGCCGTGCGCCAGGTTGTTGACCCACTGGTATTCGCGCAACGAGCGCGGCTTCTGGTGGGGCTGCTGGAATACCTCCATCAATATTGGCGGGGCGATTGTGCCACTGATTTGCGCCGTGGCCGCGCAGCGCTGGGGATGGCAGGCGGCGATGCTGACACCGGGGATCATCAGTATCGTGCTCGGCCTGTGGCTGACCACACAACTGCGGGGCACACCGCAGGAAGAGAGTCTGCCAACGGTCGGCAGCTGGCGCAGCGATCCGCTGGAGCTGCGCCAGGAACAACACAGCCCGCCGATGGGGCTGTGGCAGATGTTACGTACCACCATGTTGCAAAACCCGATGATCTGGCTGCTCGGGGCGTCGTATGTGCTGGTCTATCTGATCCGCATCGCCCTGAACGACTGGGGCAACCTCTGGCTGGCGGAGAGTCACGGCGTGAATCTTCTCAGCGCCAACGCCACGGTGATGCTGTTCGAAGTGGGCGGATTACTCGGCGCGCTGTTCGCCGGATGGGGTTCAGACCTGCTGTTCAGCGGCCAGCGCGCGCCGATGATTTTGCTGTTTACGCTGGGGCTGATGGTGTCGGTTGCCGCGCTGTGGCTGGCGCCGGTGCATCACTACGCCCTGCTGGCGATGTGCTTTTTCACGGTGGGATTTTTTGTATTCGGTCCGCAGATGCTCATCGGCCTTGCCGCCGTGGAGTGCGGACACAAGCAGGCGGCAGGGTCGATTACCGGTTTTCTCGGCCTGTTCGCCTATCTCGGGGCGGCGCTGGCCGGATGGCCGCTGTCGCAGGTTATTGAACGCTACGGCTGGTCGGGCATGTTCAGTTTGCTCTCGATAGCTGCGGTACTGATGGGTTTGTTACTGATGCCGCTATTGATGGCGGGCATCACTGCCGCTTCAACGTCACATAACGTCATAAAAAGGGCTGAATAATGAAAACAACGCTTCTCTCTACCCTCATTGCTTCCGGGATCGCGCTGGCCACCTTAACCGGTGCCGCGCAGGCCAAAGGCCGCCTGGTGGTCTACTGCAGCGCCACCAATGAGATGTGCGAGGCCGAAACCAAAGCGTTCGGCGAGAAATACGACGTCAAAACCTCGTTTATCCGCAACGGCTCCGGCAGCACGCTGGCGAAGGTAGACGCCGAGAAGAAAAACCCGCAGGCCGACGTCTGGTACGGCGGTACGCTGGACCCGCAGTCTCAGGCCGGTGAGATGGGGCTGCTGCAGCCGTATAAATCCCCTCAGCTTGCGCAGATCATGGAGAAGTTCCGCGATCCGGCGAAGGTGAAAGGCAACCTCTCGTCTGCGGTATACGTCGGGATTTTGGGCTTTGGCGTCAATACCGAGCGCCTGAAAGAGAAAAACCTGCCGGTGCCCAAATGCTGGAAAGATCTGACCAAAGCGGAATACAAGGGCGAGATCCAGATTGCCGATCCGCAAAGCTCCGGTACAGCGTACACCGCGCTGGCGACCTTTGTTCAGCTGTGGGGCGAAGATCAGGCGTTTGACTACCTGAAGCAGCTCAACGGCAACGTCTCCCAGTACACCAAATCCGGCATCGCCCCGGCGCGTAACGCCGCACGCGGTGAAACCGCCATCGGCATTGGCTTCCTGCACGACTACTCGCTGGAGAAAGAGCAAGGCGCCCCGCTGGCGCTGATCTCTCCGTGCGAAGGGACCGGCTATGAAATTGGCGGCGTCAGCATTCTGAAAGGGGCGCGTAATCAGGAGAACGCGAAGCTGTTTGTCGACTGGGTGCTGTCGAAAGAGGCGCAGGAGCTGGCGTGGAAGAAAGGCAAATCCTACCAGATCCTCACCAATACCACGGCAGAGACCTCGCCAAACTCGCTGAAGCTCGATGACCTGAAGCTTATCAGCTACGACATGGACAAATACGGCTCTACCGACGTCCGCAAGGCGCTGATCAACAAATGGGTCAGCGACGTGAAGATGGGTAAATAAGCTCACTACCGCGATCACTTGCCGGGCGGCGGCATCGCCTGACCCGGCCTACAACACCGGAATACGTATGTCACACACACTCGATCTTCATCCCGCGAAAAAACGGGATGCGGTATTCCTTTGGGTTTTACTCGGCTGGCTGGCGTTTGCCCTGCTGCCGAGCTGGAGCCTCGATTACGGCCTGCTGGAGTCGACGGGCGAGGAGATCCTCGACGCCTACAGCTGGTCACATGTCAATATCAGCTGGCTGTGGTATCTGCTGCCGGGCCTGCTGCTGGTGCGCCCGTTTGCTGAGGCGAAGCGCGAGCAGCGCAGCCGTCACTACCTCGACGCAGGCTGGGCGCTGCTGTGCATGGCGTTTGTGGTCATCAGCGCTACCGTGGAAGGACGCGGGTTAGGCTATGCCACCCTCGTGCTCTTTGTGGCGTTAGGGGCCATCATCACCCTGGCGCTCACCCGCCTTGAATGGCTGGGCGGCGACCGCTTTGTTATCGGCTCGCTGATCGCCATCGTCGCGCTGATCGGTGTCTTTATCGTCTGGCCAAGCATCGCCATTTTTATCCCGATGTTTACCAGCGACACGGGCGCTTTCGCTCCGCTGGCCTTTATGAACGTGCTGTCGCAGGCGCATATCGTCCAGGTGATCGTTAACTCGATTTTGCTGTCGATTGCGGTGGGGATCGGCTGCACCTTCTTCGGGCTGGTGCTGGCGATCTACACCACCCGGATTGCGCAGCGCAGCGCCATTATTGGCCGCATCTTTTCGATCCTGCCGATCGTCACCCCGCCGTTTGTGGTGGGCTTAGGGGTGACGCTGATGATGGGGCGCTCTGGCTACGTTACGGAGCTGATGGTGACGTGGTTTGGCTTAACCAATACCAACTGGCTGTACGGTTTTACCGGCATCTGGCTGGCGCAGGTGCTGGCCTTCACGCCGATGGCTTTTATGATCCTCGACGGGGCGATCAAAACCATTCATCCGTCGCTGGAAGAGGCCTCCTACACCCTGCGCGCCAGCCGCTGGCAGACCTTCAACGGCGTCTTTGTGCCGCTGCTGAAACCGGCGCTGGCGAACGCCTTTTTGATCGTCATCGTGCAGTCGCTGGCCGACTTCAGCAACCCGCTGGTGCTGGGCGGTAACTTCGACGTACTGGCGACGCAAATCTACTTCTACATCACCGGCTCTCAGCTGGATTACCAGGCAGCCAGCACCCTCGGTGCTTTCCTGCTGCTGTTCTCGCTGCTGGTGTTCTGCGTTCAGTACCTGTGGATCGGCAAGCGCTCCTACGTCACGGTGTCCGGGAAATCGTACCGCGGCGACGTGCAGCCGCTGCCGGTGACGCTGGTGTGGAGCGTGGTGGCGCTGCTGGCGGTGTGGATCGCCTTTAACGCCCTGCTGTACGGCAGCATTTTCTACGGCAGCTTTACCGTCAACTGGGGGGTGGACTACACCCTGACGCTGGATAACTTTATCAAGCTGTTCGGTCAGGGGATGAGCGACGGGGCATGGCCTTCGCTGCTCGATACCCTGCTGTACGCCGGCATCGCCGCCCCGGTTACCGCCGCTTTCGGCCTGCTGATTGCGTGGATTGTGGTGCGCCAGCAGTTCAGGGGCAAAAAGACCATCGAGTTCACCACCATGCTGTGCTTCGCGGTACCGGGCACCGTGGCGGGCGTCTCCTATATTCTGGCGTTCAACAGCGCGCCGGTGTACCTCACCGGCACCGCCGCCATCGTCATTATCTCCATGGTCATGCGTAACGTCCCGGTGGGCATCCGCGCCGGGATCGCCGGGCTTGGACAGATCGACAAATCGCTGGACGAGGCCTCGCTCAGCCTGCGCGCCGGCAGTTTACGCACCATTACGCACATTCTGCTGCCGCTGCTGCGCCCGGCGATCCTCTCGGCGCTGATCTACAGCTTTGTGCGCGCCATTACCACCGTCAGCGCCATCGTGTTCCTGGTGACGCCGGATACCCGGGTGGCAACCGCCTACATTCTGAACCGTGTTGAAGACGGCGAATACGGCGTGGCGATTGCCTACGGCTCGATCCTGATTGTGGTCATGCTGGCGATCATCTTCCTCTTTGACTGGCTGATCGGTGAGGCGCGTATCTCCCGTTCAAAAGCCAAAAACCAGGCGTAACACTATGACTGAAAAACATTTCGTTGAACTGCGCAACGTGACCAAACGTTTTGGCACCAATACGGTTATCGATACCATTAACCTCGCCATCCCGCAGGGACAGATGGTGACCCTGCTTGGCCCCTCGGGCTGCGGGAAAACCACGGTGCTGCGTCTGGTGGCCGGGCTGGAAAAACCGACCGACGGGCAGATCTTTATCGACGGCGAGGATGTGACACACCGCTCCATTCAGCAGCGTGATATCTGCATGGTATTCCAGTCTTACGCCCTGTTTCCGCACATGTCGCTGGGCGAGAACGTCGGCTATGGCCTGAAAATGCTCGGCGTGTCGCGCGCGGAGATCAAAACCCGGGTGAAAGAGGCGCTGGCGATGGTGGATCTGGACGGCTTTGAAGACCGCTATGTCGATCAGATCTCCGGCGGCCAGCAGCAGCGCGTGGCGCTGGCCCGCGCGCTGATCCTCAAGCCGAAGGTGCTGCTGTTCGATGAGCCGCTGAGTAACCTCGACGCCAACCTGCGCCGCAGCATGCGCGACAAGATCCGCGAGCTGCAGAAACAGTTCAATATCACGTCGTTGTACGTGACCCACGACCAGAGCGAGGCCTTTGCGGTCTCCGACACGGTGCTGGTGATGAACAAAGGCAATATTATGCAGATTGGCTCGCCGCAGGATCTCTATCGTCAGCCGGCGTCGCGCTTTATGGCGAGCTTTATGGGCGACGCCAACCTGTTCCCGGCGCGCTTCAGCGAGGCGTTTGTCGAGATCCACGGCTATCGCCTGCCGCGTCCTCTGCACTTTGCCGCCCAGGGCGAGGGCACTGTCGGCGTCAGGCCGGAGGCCATTACCCTCAGCGAACGTGGCGAGGAGAGCCAGCGCTGCACCATCCGTCACGTCGCCTATATGGGGCCGCAGTATGAGGTGATTGTCGACTGGCACGGGCAGGAGATTTTGCTGCAGGTGAACGCCACGCGGCTGCAGCCGGACGTGGGGGAGCGTTATTATCTGGAGATTCATCCGTATGGGATGTTTGTGCTGGCGGATGCCGCGTAGGGGGGATCTCTTTCAGGGAGTTAGGGGGGAGCATGTGGCTCCGTGGTGGGTTATGTTCACTTTACGGTGAGTGTTTCTCTGCGGGGCTTTGAATCTGGGGCTCCGTTGGGGTTCCGTTCACTTCTCTGTGAGTTGATGGGACTGGAATATGTGACTCCGTTGGGGGTTCCGTTCACTTCACGGTGAGTGCTTCTCTGCCGCACCTTCAGCGGTGAACGTGCCAGGGGGGCTCGCCGCCACCCCCCTGGCCACCCCGGCTCCCGGCAGGGAAAATCCCCGCGTTGCGGTGCCCTCAGCTTATTCCTCCAGGCTTTCGGGTCGGGCATAAGCCTGCATCCATGCAGGCTATGCCCTCTCGGCGCGTCCCTGCGCCTCGCCCCGGCCTTGCGGAAACGC
>JAFACP010000373.1 GCA_023425455.1 Pseudomonadota bacterium
GGCGCACCCATTTCAGTACGCGCCATTTTCACGCCGCTGACGTTGCCGTTGGCGTTGACCTCAATGCCCAGCGGCTGGATGTTGAACTGGAATTCCACGCCTTCTTCACGCGCGTTTTTCACTTCGCGTCTGGAGCCTGGCATGTTCTCTTCATCACGACGGTAGGCGCAGATAACGTGCGATGCATTCTGGCGAACCGAGGTCCGCACGCAGTCCATCGCCGTGTCGCCCCCCCCCAGAACCACGACGCGTTTGCCTTCCATGCTGACATATGGCTCATCAGTGGTCTCGCCATACCCCATAATCTGTTTGGTGTTGGCAATCAGGAACGGCAGTGCATCGTAGACGCCGGACGCATCTTCATTCTCCAGACCGCCGCGCATGGACTGATAAGTCCCGACGCCCAGGAAGACGGCATCATACTCTTTCAGCAGGTCGTCGAGCTGCACGTCGCGGCCCACTTCCACATTCAGTTTGAACTCAATGCCCATGCCGGTGAAAATTTCGCGGCGACGAGTCATTACCTCTTTTTCCAGCTTGAAGGCCGGGATCCCGAAGGTTAACAGACCGCCGATTTCCGGATGACGGTCAAAAACCACCGCTTTAACGCCGTTACGGGTCAGCACGTCTGCACAGGCCAGGCCTGCCGGGCCCGCGCCAATGATCGCCACACGTTTGTCAGTTTGACGCACGCCGGTCATATCCGGACGCCAGCCCATCTCGAACGCTTTATCGTTGATATAGCGCTCGATGTTGCCGATGGTGACGGCGCCAAACTCGTCGTTCAGGGTACAGGAGCCTTCGCACAGACGGTCCTGCGGACACACGCGGCCGCATACTTCCGGCAGGGTATTGGTCTGGTGTGACAGCTCGGCGGCTTCAAAAATGCGCCCCTCGTTGGCCAGCTTCAGCCAGTTAGGGATGTAGTTATGTACCGGACATTTCCATTCACAGTAAGGGTTGCCGCAGGACAGGCAGCGGTCTGCCTGTGCTTTAGCCTGGCCTTCTGAAAACGGCTCGTAGATTTCAACAAATTCAATTTTACGGATCTTCAGCGGTTTCTTTGGCGGATCAACACGCTGCAGGTCGATAAACTGGTATACATTCTGGCTCATCTGAATTCCTTACTGCGCCTGCACACGCAGCTCAGCTGCGCTACGACTACGGTGACCCAACAGTGCTTTAACATCGCTGGACTTCGGTTTAACCAGCGCGAATTTCGCAGAGAACGCCGGCCAGTTCGCCAGGATCTCTTCGCCGCGCGAAGAACCGGTATGCTGCACGTGTTCGGTAATTAAACCGCGCAGATGTTCTTCGTGGATAGCCAGCGTATCAACATCCAGCACTTCCACCAGTTCCGGGTTCACGCGTTTGCGGAACTCGCCGTCTTCATCCAGCACGTAAGCAAAACCGCCCGTCATGCCTGCGCCGAAGTTCACGCCGGTTTTACCCAGGACGCAAACAATCCCGCCTGTCATGTATTCACAGCCGTTATCGCCGATACCTTCAACGACGGTAATCGCGCCGGAGTTACGTACCGCAAAACGCTCGCCCGCACGGCCAGCGGCGAACAGACGACCGCCGGTTGCGCCATACAGACACGTGTTGCCGATAATGCTCGCATCACAGCTACGGAAGGAAGAGCCTACCGGAGGACGTACCGCCAGCAAACCGCCCGCCATCCCTTTACCGACGTAGTCGTTGGCATCACCGGTCAGGTACAGCTCAACACCGCCGGCGTTCCACACGCCGAAGCTCTGGCCTGCAGTCCCGCTGAAGTGTGCGGTGATCGGATCGGCAGCCAGGCCCTGGTCACCGTGAGTTTGCGCGATATAACCCGAGAGCGATGCACCGACAGAGCGGTCGGTATTGCGGATATCAAACCAGAAGGTTTTGCTCTGTTTCTCATCCACATACGCTTTCGCCTGCTGTAGCAGCTGCGCGTTCAGTACGCCGTTATCGAACGGCGGGTTATTCTCGGTGCAGTAGACCGCTTTGCCAGGATGCGGTTCAGCCGTTTCCAGCAGGCGAGACAGCTCCAGCTTCTGCTGCCTGGCCGTGAAGCCTTCCAGCTCTTTCAGCAGGTCGGTACGGCCAATCAGATCCACCAGACGTTTCACGCCCAGCTGCGCCATAAGCTCACGCGTTTCGCGGGCAATGAACTCAAAGTAGTTGGTCACTTTGAACGGCAGGCCGTGGTAGTGGTTCTTACGCAGCTTCTCATCCTGAGTAGCAACCCCGGTTGCGCAGTTATTCAGGTGGCAAATACGCAGGTATTTACAACCCAGCGCGACCATCGGGCCGGTACCGAAGCCGAAGCTTTCGGCACCCAGGATTGCTGCCTTAATGATGTCGAGGCCGGTTTTCAGGCCGCCATCTACCTGCAGACGGATCTTGTGACGCAGACCGTTGGCCACCAGCGCCTGTTGGGTTTCCACCAGACCGAGCTCCCACGGGCAACCCGCATATTTCACGGAGGAGAGCGGGCTGGCACCGGTACCGCCGTCGTAACCGGCGATGGTAATCAGGTCAGCATACGCTTTCGCCACACCGGTCGCGATAGTACCGACGCCCGGCTCGGACACCAGCTTCACGGAGATCATCGCCTTTGGATTGACCTGCTTGAGGTCGAAAATCAGCTGCGCCAGATCCTCGATGGAGTAAATATCGTGGTGCGGTGGCGGGGAGATCAGCGTCACGCCCGGTACTGAATAGCGCAGTTTGGCGATATATGGCGTGACTTTATCACCCGGTAACTGACCGCCTTCACCCGGTTTGGCACCCTGAGCAACTTTAATCTGAATCACGTCGGCGTTGACCAGATAGGCAGGCGTCACGCCAAAGCGACCGGAGGCCACCTGCTTGATACGGGACACTTTGTTGGTACCGTAACGGGCAGGATCTTCACCGCCCTCGCCGGAGTTAGAGTTACCGCCGATGCTGTTCATGGCTTCCGCCAGCGCTTCGTGCGCTTCCGGACTCAGCGCGCCGATGGACATCGCCGCGGTATCAAAACGTTTGAACAGTTCAGAGGCCGGTTCAACCTCGTTGATGCTGACCGCGTCATCGCCAGGATTCAGCGCCAGCAGGTCACGCAGCGTTGCCACCGGGCGTTCATTCACCTGCTGTGCATACTGCTGATAATCACTGTACTCACCGCTCTGCACGGCCTGCTGCAGGGTACGCACAACGTCCGGGTTATAGGCGTGATATTCGCCACCGTGAACGTATTTCAGCAGTCCACCCTGATCCAGCGGCTTACGTGCCAGCCAGGCGCGTTTCGACAGGTTCAGGAGATCCTGCTGGAAATCGCTAAATCCGGCGCCACCGATACGGCTTACGACGCCCTGGAAGCAGAGCGACACCACGTCATCGTGCAGGCCCACCGCTTCAAACAGCTTCGAGCAGCGGTAAGAGGCGATCGTCGAGATGCCCATTTTGGACATGATCTTATACAGACCTTTGTTGATGCCGTTACGGTAGTTCAGCATCACCGTGCGGTATGCTTTTTCTATCGCACTGGTATCCACCAGTCTTGCCAGCGTTTCGTATGCCAGATACGGGTAGATAGCCGTTGCGCCGAAGCCTAACAGCACGGCGAAGTGGTGCGGGTCACGGGCGCTGGCGGTTTCAACAATGATATTGGCGTCACAACGCAGGCTCTTATCGACCAGGCGCGTCTGGATAGCCCCAACCGCCATTGGCGCAGGCACCGGCAGACGGTTCTTGGCAATATTACGATCGGAGAGTACCAGCAGAACGGTACCATCACGCACCATCTGTTCGGCTTTATCGCACAGCGCATTCACCGTCTCTTCGAGGCTCGCTTCGGTCGCATCGAAGGTAATATCGAGCGTATCGGCGCGATAATGCTCCTCTTCCATGGTGGTGAGCTGTTTGAAATCGGAGTAGAGCAGAATCGGCGATTTAAAGGTCAGACGGTGCGCCTGGCCTTCCGCTTCGCAGAATACGTTCATTTCGCGACCGATACTGGTCGCCAGCGACATGACATGCGCTTCACGCAGCGGATCGATTGGCGGGTTCGTGACCTGCGCAAACTGCTGACGGAAGTAGTCGTAAATAATACGTGGCTGGCTGGAGAGTACGGCGAACGGGGTATCATCACCCATAGAGCCGACGGCTTCCTGGCCATTTTCACCAAGAACGCGGATCACGGAATCCAGCTCTTCAGCGCTGTAATTGAATTGCTTCTGGAAGCTTGCAAGCGTGTCGTCGTCCAGTTCGCGGCTACCGACCTCTTCATCAGACAGGTCTTCGAACGGCACCAGGCGACGGACGTTTTTCTCCATCCACTCTTTGTAAGGATGGCGGATTTTCAGGTCGTGATCGGTCTCGGCAGAGTGCAGAATGCGTCCGCCGCGGGTATCGATCACCATCAGTTCGCCCGGACCTACTCGGCCCTTTTCTACCACTTCGTCTGGCTGGTAATCCCAGATACCGACTTCCGATGCGCAGGTGATCAGCTTGTCTTTGGTGATGACATAGCGCGCCGGACGCAGGCCGTTACGGTCGAGGTTACAGGCGGCAAAGCGACCGTCGGACATGACAATCCCCGCCGGGCCGTCCCACGGCTCCATATGCATGGAGTTAAAGTCGAAGAACGCACGCAGCTCAGGATCCATATCCGGGTTGTTCTGCCAGGCTGGCGGCACCAGCAGGCGCATGGCGCGAACGATATCCATACCGCCGGCAAGCAGCAGCTCCAGCATGTTATCCATTGAACTGGAGTCAGAACCGGTTTCGTTAACAAACGGCGCGGCATCGTGCAGGTCCGGGATCAGCGGCGTCTGGAATTTGTAGGTACGTGCGCGAGCCCACTGACGGTTACCGGTGATGGTGTTGATCTCGCCGTTGTGCGCCAGGTAGCGGAACGGCTGTGCCAGCGGCCAGCGTGGTACGGTGTTGGTGGAGAAGCGCTGGTGGAACAGGCAAATGGCCGATTCCAGACGCAAATCCGCCAGGTCCAGGTAGAAGCGCGGCAGGTCAGCCGGCATACACAGACCTTTATAGATATTGACCAGGTTAGACAGGCTACAGACGTAGAACTCTTTGTCTTCCTGCAGGCGCTTTTCAATGCGGCGACGTGCGATAAACAGACGGCGCTCCATATCGCGCGGCCGCCAGCCAGCAGGGGCATTCACAAAAATTTGTTCGATACGAGGCAGCGAGGAGAGGGCGATTTCACCGAGCACCCCTTCATTGGTTGGCACATTGCGCCAGCCGACGATCGACAGGGTTTCACGTTGAAGTTCTTCTTCGACAATACGGCGTGCAGTCGCGGCTTTTTCCGGATCCTGGTTCAGGAACAGCATGCCAACCGCGTAGTTTTTGGCTAAACGCCAGCCGCGCTCTTCCGCAACGATGCGGAAGAAACGATCGGGTTTTTGCAGCAGCAGACCGCAACCGTCGCCGGTTTTACCGTCCGCAAGGATTGCGCCACGGTGCTGCATACGGGCCAGTGCGTGAATAGCGGTACGCACTACCTTGTGGCTAGGTTCGCCTTCTATGTGGGCGATCAGGCCGAAACCACAGTTATCCTTCTCAAGGGATTTATCGTACAACATATCAGTGAACCTCCCCAGGCTCGTCGGGCTTCCCGCTGAACCGTTACGCACAGGCGTAGAAAGAGCGTGGCGACGGGGTTTGCGCTTCATACGCGTACCTCGCATTCGCCCTCTTTATATCCTTTTCGCATCGGTAAACAAGTTTGAGGACTTGCTTCAGAGGGAATCTCAATTACTGCATAAATATGATGAGCAGGCCGCTCATCCAGAAAGCTTCCAGCGGATTTCCAACTTATCGGGAATTGGTACACAGGTCAAATGGCAATCTTATTTATCTAAAAATGTGCTAAACGCCATGTATGTTTTTGTATTTAAAGAGAATTAAACTAATTTTACAACTACTAAAGGTCCAGGGGAGCCGCAAGGGAGTGTGATCTGACTCACTATCTGAAAGCGGTGTTATCAATGTAGCATGCTGACTCTGTCTGTTTTTACAGAGTTTTAGTCTTGAAAATGGATTCGCGTTGCACTAATGCACTGTTTTTAACGGCTGACGATATAAATAAAAAAAACGGTCAGAACATAAGGAAAAGTAATTACATTTGGCGTGAATGAAATTGCAGTAATCTTGAGTATTTATTCAAATAGATAAAAGGCGTCCGTGGCGATTGATCCAGGTCATCGCCGACAGAGGCTAAAAATGGCAGGCTTGTCCCCTTTCTTCGGGACGGCCTATCAGATTATGCAGTTACAGAAATTAGTCAATATGTTTGGTGGTGATCTTTTGCATCGGTACGGGCAAAAGGTGCATAAGCTGACGCTGCACGGTGGTTTTAGCTGCCCGAACCGCGATGGCACCATCGGGCGCGGCGGCTGCACATTCTGTAACGTGGCCTCTTTTGCCGATGAAGCGCAGCAACATCGTTCCATCGCTGAACAGCTCTCCCGTCAGGCGATGCTGGTGAACCGGGCAAAACGCTATCTGGCCTATTTTCAGGCCTATACCAGTACCTGGGCCGAAGTACAGGTGCTACGCGGGATGTACCAACAGGCGGTAAGCCAGGCCAGTATTGTCGGGCTGTGCGTCGGCACGCGACCCGACTGCGTGCCTGAGTCGGTGCTGAATTTGCTGAGCGAATATAAAGAGCAGGGCTACGAGGTTTGGCTGGAGCTGGGGCTGCAGACGGCGCACGATAAAACGCTGCACCGTATTAACCGTGGACACGATTTTGCCTGCTATCAGCGCACCACGCGTCTGGCGCGTGAGCGTGGGCTGAAAGTTTGCTCGCATCTGATTGTGGGTTTACCCGGTGAAGGGCAGCATCATGCGCTACAGACGCTTGAACGGGTTGTCGAGACCGGTGTGGACGGTATTAAGCTCCATCCGCTGCATATCGTCACCGGCAGCATCATGGCGAAAGCCTGGGAAGCCGGGCGTTTGAGCGGTATCGATCTGGGTGATTACACGGTGACGGCAGGGGAAATGATCCGTCATACGCCACCGGAGGTGATTTATCATCGCATTTCGGCTAGCGCCCGGCGTCCAACGCTTCTGGCACCGCTGTGGTGTGAGAACCGCTGGACGGGGATGGTGGAGATTGACCGCTATCTGCATCAGCACGGTGTACAGGGCTCGGCGATTGGCCGCCCGTGGAGCCCACGTCTACCGGCGGCGACCGCCTAACAGGCTGCCGAGCATACCGCGCACGATCTGATTCGTGACCTGCCGCGCGGCGCTTTTGGCCATCGTCTGCACCACGCCGTCACGCTTGCCTCCCCGCGGCCCGGTGCTACCGAACAGAATCTCCTTCAGGCCGCCAAGGATCCCGTCATCCACAGCAACGGACTGCCCTTTGCTGGCTGGCGCATTCTGTGATTCCGTCGCAGCCTGAACCCCTTTCTGCAGCATTTCGAAGGCCGACTCTCTGTCCACGTTGTCTT
>JAFACP010000433.1 GCA_023425455.1 Pseudomonadota bacterium
GCCGGATCCTTGCGCTTATAGATGCCCATTTTCTTCAACGCGTCATACGACGGCAGCAGCGGATCCCTGGCCAGCATTTTGGCGTACAGGTACTGCAGCCATTGCGCCTGAGTTCGCCCTTCGGTGAAACGCTGGTGAACGTCCGGGCCGAGGCGTTTCGCCACTTCGCTCATGATCCAGTAGATTGGCTTGCGCTCGAACTTCGGCGCGGTGGCGGGCTGCAGGAAAATCAGGTAACCCATGTTCCCGGCGTAGTCGTTAGGAATAATGTCTTCCTGTTCGACGGTCATCAGATCCGGCAGAACGATATCGGCGTATTTCGCAGACGAGGTCATAAAGTTGTCGATCACCACGATCGTTTCGCATTGACTCTCATCCTGCAGGATGGCGTGGGTTTTATTGATATCGGAGTGCTGGTTAACGAGGGTGTTACCGGCGTAGTTCCAGATAAATTTAATCGGGATGTCGAGCTTGTCTTTGCCGCGTACGCCGTCGCGGAGCGCCGTCATCTCCGGCCCACGGGCGATGGCGTCCGTCCAGCTAAAGCAGGAGATTTGCGTTTTCACCGGGTTTTCCGGCAGCGGCATACGTTCGATGGTGATGGTGTAGGTTGACTCGCGGGCGCCGCTGTTGCCGCCGTGAATGCCAACGTTCCCGGTGAGGATCGCCAGCATGGCGATGGCGCGGGATGTCTGCTCGCCGTTGGCCTGCCGCTGGGGGCCCCAGCCCTGACAGATATAGGCCGGTTTCGTTGCGCCGATTTCCCGCGCCAGCTGAACGATCCGCTCCGCCGGGATCCCGGTGATGCGTGACGCCCACTGCGGGGTTTTGGCGGTGGCATCCTCACCCTCGCAAGGATATACGCTTTGTAGTGCCCGTTTGCCGGCGCGCCGTCTGGCAGCGTTTTCTGGTCATAGCCGACGCAGTACCTGTCAAGGAACGGCTGGTCAACCAGGTCTTCATCGATCAGCACCCACGCCAGACCGGCGACCAGCGCGGCGTCGGTTCCCGGGCGAATCGGGATCCACTCATCTTCCCGACCAGCGGCGGTATCGGTATAGCGCGGATCGATAACGATCATTCGCGCATTTGAACGTTCACGGGCCTGCTCAAGATAGTAGGTGATCCCGCCGCCGCTCATGCGTGTTTCCGCCGGGTTGTTACCGAACATCACCACCAGTTTGCTGTTTTCAATGTCAGAGGTGCTGTTGCCTTCGTTGCTGCCGTAGGTGTAGGGCATCGCGCAGGAGATTTGCGCTGTGCTGTAGGTGCCGTAATGGCTGAGAAACCCGCCGTAGCAGTTCATCAGGCGGGCCACCAGCGAGGCATACGGGGAGGAGCGGGTGATATTGCCGCCGACAATGCCGGAGGAGTAGTTGATGTAGACCGCCTCGTTACCGTACTTTTCCACCACCCCTTGCAGACTGGAGCTGATGGTGTTCAGCGCCTCGTCCCAGCTGATGCGCTCAAATTTACCCTCACCGCGCTTACCCACGCGCTTCATCGGGTAGTTCAGCCGGTCAGGGTGGTTAATGCGCCGACGGATAGAGCGTCCGCGCAGGCAGGCGCGAACCTGGTGGTTACCGTAGATGTCGTCGCCGGTGTTATCGGTTTCGACCCAATAGACTTCATCGTCGCGCACGTGCAAACGCAGCGCGCAACGGCTGCCGCAGTTAACGGAGCAGGCTCCCCACACCACTTTATCTTGCGGCCCCTGCATCGCCTCCTGCACGGCCGCGGCGGCGCTTTTCAGACCAAAGGGCAAAGAGAACCCGCCGGCCGCCAGCGCCAGCGAGCCTATTGCGGTAGATTTAACCAGAGTTCGACGGCTGATCCCGCCGTGATGTTCGATATCGGACATGACTCACCCCATCATTGTTATTGCGTATTATTTTCGCCCGTGATTACAACCGGGCTAATGATGGGGGGAGTGTTACTTATTTAGTGGCAGGAAATATTAATCCTCATCAATTGAATGGCCATTGGGCAGAGAAAAAATGCCGCTGCGCATCAACATCAGTTTGTCATATCATCCTGCGAAGCGGCGCCAGCGCCGCCGTTTGTGCGGATGTACAAAATTTTGAAGGTATCATTGGCACAATGCCCAACCACCTGCGCGTCGGGTTGATCGGCCTGATCGTTCGGAACAATATTCAGCGTAAAACCGGACTCCGGTACGCCGTTATGAATGATTTTTTGCTCAATATCGCTTTTTACGCGCTCGCAGGAGTCCGGGGCGGCCAGCAGGGCCGGTGAGGCCGTCATCATCAGCAGGGCGGTGATCAAGGGTAACCGTTTCATCAGCATCTCCTTTTTTCTGTGTGCCGATTAAGTCTAGCAGGCTTCGTGTAAACATCTGTATTTGCTAATATGATTGAGAATAATCTCCCTGTAGCGGTAAATGATGTGAAGAGATACGCAGCGATAACATTACTGGCAGTGGTGCTGGCGGGCTGTGATAACGCCAGCGCGCCGCTGTCGTTCACCCCAGAAATGGCCAGCTTCTCCAACGAGTTTGATTTTGATCCCCTGCGCGGGCCGGTGAAGGACTTTACCCAGACCTTATTCAACGACAAGGGCGAAGTGTCAAAGCGGGTAACCGGAACGCTCTCTGGAGAAGGGTGTTTCGATACCCTGGAATTGCACGATCTTGAGGCAAATAGCGGCGTCGCGCTGGTGCTGGATGCTAACTACTATCTCGATGCCGAAACCCAGCAGCGGAAGGTGAAACTGCAGGGCAAATGTCAGCTGGCGGAACTTCCTTCGGCGGGCGTCACCTGGGACACCGACGAGAGCGGGTTTATCGTGGCGGCTCACGGGAAAGAGATGGAGGTCAAATACCGCTACGATGCGGATGGTTATCCGCTGGGCAAAACCACCGTATCGGGCGAGCGGCATTTATCCGTTCAGGCTACGCCGTCAAAAGATCTGCGCAAGCGAATGGATTACACGGCGGTGAGCCTGCTGAATGATAAGCCGATGGGTAAGGTGACGCAGCGTTGCGATTACGACAGGCATAACAATCCGTTAAGTTGCGATCTGCTGATCACCGATGACAGCGTCAAACCGGCCGTTACCCGCAGGTACACCATCGAAAACAGTATTGAATATTACTGAACGTGAAACCGCGCAGATCACTGCGCGGTCGGTTTGAGCAGGCTGGCCGCCGTGCTTTTGTGTTCCGCCAGATGCTGATGCTGGAAGATGCACATGCGAATGGTGTTGCGGTATTCACCGTTAATAAAGAACTCATGGATCAGCTCGCCTTCCACCATAAAGCCCAGCTTGCGGTAGATATGGATCGCTTTTTCGTTCTCTTTATCGACGATGAGATACAGCTTATACAGGTTCAGAACGTTAAACCCATAGTCCATTGCCAGCTTTGCCGCCCGTGAGGCAAGCCCTTTGCCCTGATGCTCCGGCGAGATGATGATCTGAAACTCCGCCCGGCGGTGGACATGGTTAATTTCGACCAGCTCCACCAGCCCGGCTTTATCCCCTTCACACTCCACGACAAAACGGCGTTCGCTCTGGTCGTGAATATGTTTATCGTACAGGTCGGACAGCTCGACAAATGCTTCGTAAGGC
The DNA here is from genome assembly GCA_023425455.1 of Pseudomonadota bacterium. Classification (GTDB taxonomy): domain Bacteria; phylum Pseudomonadota; class Gammaproteobacteria; order Enterobacterales; family Enterobacteriaceae; genus Enterobacter. The sequence continues at coordinate 3,589 of JAFACP010000433.1, forward strand.
TCTTCGAACCAGTAGCGCATGACGCTGGCGTTGTTGTCGAGCTGGTGGACGAAACGCAGATCTTCTCGCTCCAGCGGGCGAAGTTTAACGACGGTGGGATCGGCCATATGTGCTCCGCGAGATTAAGGGGCAACCACGCGGCCGGTGCGACGATCCAGACAGCGCAGGGTGTTTGGCTCCCAGTAGGCATTCACGTTTGCGCTTTGCTGGCATTTGTCACGCGCGTCAAACGCGACATCTTCTTTGTCCCACTCTTTTTCCGCGCGTTTGTTGACTTTCTGACGCAGGCTGCGGGTGTCATTCCATTGTTCTTTGTCCATCGCCGCATTCTGACGGCTCTGTGCGCTGTCTCCCGACTCAATAATCAGTTTATTGGTCGCGGCGCTAACGGTTGTTGTGAATGCGCACGTTGACAGCGCCAGCAGGGCGGTCAGACAAAGGCGTTTGCTTAATGATGTCATAGCATTTCCTTTTTTAAGTGAGGGCAAATAAGCGGTCGACCCTGTGCGAATAGTACACCAAAGCGCAAGGACAGCATACCCGTCCACAGGGTCGGAATATCAGCGGCATTATTCGCCACGCTGCTTAAATCAATCCTCACCCGGGCAGAGAAAGATGATGAAATCGCTAATTATTTGCGATAGATAAAGGGAAAGTGTGGGTGATTTCTGCGCCAGTTTTGTGATCGTCTGCTGATTTTATGATCATTATACTTGTATGGTAGTAGCCCTGTTGCGTAAGTTTTCTGCATCACAACGAGCGATGTAAGGAACTGGATTATGAAGATTGTCGGGGCTGAAGTCTTTGTCACCTGCCCGGGGCGCAACTTTGTCACCCTGAAAATAACCACCGACGAGGGCATTGTCGGTCTGGGTGACGCCACGCTCAACGGACGTGAACTCTCCGTTGCCTCTTACCTGAAAGATCACCTCTGTCCGCAGCTGATAGGCCGTGATGCTCAGCGCATCGAAGATATCTGGCAGTTTTTCTATAAAGGCGCCTACTGGCGTCGCGGCCCGGTGACCATGTCCGCCATCTCCGCCGTCGACACGGCACTGTGGGACATCAAAGCCAAAGCGGCCAACATGCCGCTGTATCAGCTGCTCGGCGGTGCATCGCGCGATGGGGTGATGGTCTATTGCCACACCACCGGCCATACCATTGACGATGTGCTGGAAGATTACGCAAAGCACAAGGAACTGGGCTTTCGCGCGATCCGCGTTCAGTGCGGCGTACCGGGCATGAAAACCACCTACGGCATGTCGAAAGGCAAGGGGCTGGCGTACGAACCCGCGACTAAGGGGAGCTGGCCGGAGGAGCAGCTGTGGTCGAGCGAAAAATACCTCGATTTCATCCCCACGCTGTTTGACGCGGTGCGCAGTAAATTTGGCTTTAACGAACATCTGCTGCACGACATGCATCACCGCCTGACGCCGATTGAAGCGGCGCGCTTTGGCAAGAGCGTTGAACCCTTCCGCCTGTTCTGGATGGAGGACCCGACGCCTGCGGAAAATCAGGCCTGCTTTCGCCTGATCCGTCAGCATACCGTCACGCCGGTGGCCGTGGGAGAGGTGTTTAACAGCATCTGGGATTGCAAACAGCTGATTGAAGAGCAGCTCATTGACTACATCCGCACCACCATCACCCACGCGGGCGGGATCACCGGCATGCGCCGTATCGCGGATTTCGCCTCGCTCTACCAGGTGCGTACCGGTTCGCACGGGCCGTCCGATCTGTCGCCCGTGTGTCACGCTGCGGCGCTGCATTTCGACCTGTGGGTGCCGAATTTCGGCGTGCAGGAGTATATGGGCTACTCAGAACAGATGCTGGAGCTCTTCCCGCACAGCTGGCGCTTTGACAACGGCTATATGCATCCTGGCGACACGCCGGGGCTGGGCATCGGCTTTGACGAAAAGCTGGCGGCAAAATACCCCTACGATCCGGCCTGTTTGCCGGTCGCGCGGCTGGAAGATGGCACCCTGTGGAACTGGTAAACGAGGAGCAAACGATGAAAAGCATAGCGGTTCAGCGCGCCAACGACCTTGTTCTTGAGGAGCGCCCGGTACCGGCACCCGCCGCGGGCGAGGTGCGGGTAAACGTTAAACTTGCCGGGATCTGCGGGTCCGACAGCCATATCTACCGTGGCCATAACCCGTTTGCCAGGTATCCACGGGTGATTGGGCATGAGTTCTTTGGCGTCATTGATGCCGTAGGCGAAGGCGTGAGCGATGAGCGCCTCGGCCAGCGCGTCTCGGTCGACCCGGTGATCAGCTGCGGACACTGTTACCCGTGCTCTGTCGGCAAACCGAACGTCTGCACCTCGCTGGTGGTACTCGGCGTACACCGCGACGGCGGCTTCAGCGAGTATGCGGTGGTGCCCGCGAAAAACGCGTGGCCCATTCCTGACGCCATCTCTGACCGCCACGCCGTGATGGTGGAGCCGTTTACCATCGCCGCTAATGTCACGGGGCAGGCGCGGCCGACGGAGCAGGATATCGCCCTGGTGTACGGCGCAGGCCCGATGGGGCTGGTCACCGTCCAGGCGCTGAAGGGCGTCTACAAGGTGAAGCAGGTGATAGTGGTTGACCGTATCGATGAGCGGCTGGCAATGGCGCAGCGCAGCGGCGCGGACTGGGTGCTGAATAACAGCGAACAGTCGCTCCCGGAGGCGCTGGAGGAGCAAGGGATCACCCCGACGTTAATCATCGATGCCGCCTGCCACCCGTCGATTCTGCAGCAGGCCATTACGCTGGCCTCGCCCGCCGCGCGGATCGTGCTGATGGGCTTCTCCGCTGAGGTGAGCGAGATTGTTCAGCAGCGGATCACCGGCAAAGAGCTGACGATATTCTCCTCGCGCCTCAATGCCGGTAAGTTCCCGCTGGTGATCGACTGGCTGGAAAAGGGGCTGATCGATCCGGAAAAACTGATCACCCACACCGTTGACTATCACCATGTGACAGACGCAATCGAGCTGTTTGAAAAAGATCAGCGCCAGTGCTGCAAGGTCCTGCTGACCTTCGGCCAGTAACCATTCACGCGGTTAAGCGCCTGCCGGGGCAGGCGCTTAGTGGTACGCATCTTACCTTCAGAGATAACCATTATGACTCAAGTACAACCTCAAAGAAGTACCTCCGATCTGGTAAAGGCTGCAGTATCAGGCTGGCTTGGCACCGCGCTGGAGTTTATGGATTTCCAGCTCTACTCGCTGGGTGCGGCGTTAGTGTTTCACGAGATCTTCTTTCCGGAGCAGTCCGCAGCAATGGCGCTGATTCTGGCGATGGGCACCTATGGCGCCGGGTATATCGCGCGGATCGTCGGGGCGTTTATCTTCGGCCGAATGGGTGACCGCATCGGGCGCAAAAAAGTGCTCTTTATCACCATCACCATGATGGGGATCTGTAC
>JAFACP010000435.1 GCA_023425455.1 Pseudomonadota bacterium
TGGTTTTGGTGGCGATACATTAAACACTTCGGTTTACATTGCCCGTCAGGTCGCCCCCGACGCGCTCGCCGTAAACTACGTCACCGCGCTGGGAACAGACAGTTTCAGCCAGCAAATGCTGGAAGCCTGGCAGAGTGAGAATGTTCAGACCGCGCTGATTCAGCGCATGGAAGACCGTCTGCCCGGCCTCTATTACATCGAAACGGATAGCACCGGTGAGCGCACGTTCTACTACTGGCGTAACGAAGCGGCGGCCAAATTCTGGCTGGAAAGCAAGGCGGCAGACGCCATCTGCGAAACGCTGGCCACCTTTGACTATATCTATCTGAGCGGCATCAGCCTCGCTATCCTCAGCCCCTCCAGCCGCGAAAAACTGCTGTCGCTGCTGCGTGAGTGCCGCGCCAACGGCGGTAAAGTGATTTTCGATAACAACTACCGCCCACGCCTGTGGGCCAGCCGCGAAGAGACGCAGCAGGTTTATCAGCGCATGCTGCAGTGCACCGATATCGCCTTCTTAACCCTGGACGACGAAGATGCGCTGTGGGGTGAGAAGCCTGTTGATGAGGTTATCGCCCGTACGCAGGCAGCCGGAGTCGATGAAGTGGTGATCAAGCGCGGCGCCGACGCGTGTCTGGTCGCGATTGCGGGTGAAGCGGTTGTTGAAGTGCCGGCGGTGAAATTAGCCAAAGAGCGCGTTATCGATACCACCGCCGCCGGAGACTCCTTCAGCGCCGGTTATCTGGCGGTCAGACTGACGGGCGGCACGCCGGAGGCGGCGGCGCAGCGCGGGCACCTGACCGCCAGCACCGTAATTCAGTATCGCGGCGCCATCATTCCGCGCGAGGCGATGCCGGTCTGAGCGCAGGCGCTTCTGGCCTGATGCGGCCAGAAGCGCCCTGTTTACTGTGGCTGGGGAATATCGTTCGCGTCCTGGTGCGCATCATTTTCCGTCACCGGCTGAGCGGCCTGCGATACAGGCGCCATAATCCCGTCCCAGGTGGCCTGCAGCGCCTTCACGTTGTATTCCGGCTCGCCGGTTGGCTGCAGCAGGATCAACGCCATATCCTGAGACAACTGCTGGCGCAGATCCTGATTCAGCATCTCAACGCTCAGGCCGTTGAGGAAGTCCTGGCGCAGTTCCTGGTACTGTTCCGGCGCAATGTCCACCACCTGATTTTGCAGGGAACGGATCCGCTGGCCGATCAAGATATCGGTATCAGCACGGGCGTAAGTGGCAAACAGCTTCTGCAGCTCACTTTTTTTCTGTGCCACCAGCGCGTTAAACTCCTCTTCAGAGAGACCGTCTTTGCGCACTTTTGCCAGCTCTTTCGCCACCACGCCCAGATTCGCATTCAGCTTATCGCCCGGCGATTCGACGTTAATGGCGCACTGCGCACGCTGGTACAGCACGCGACAGTCAAAGCCCAGCCCGATATGCTTGACGTTGTTTTTACTGAGCGTCTGCTGCACATGCCAGAACAGCGCTTCGCGCGCTAAGTCCGCGCGCCAGTAGCGCAGCAACGCGGCCGACTCACGGATTGGCTGCCAGGGAGTATCCCACATGATGGCGAGACGATCCTGATGCACGCTGTCGGTCATAATGCTGACCGGCGCAGGGCGCAACGGCGAGAGTGTGGGCACTGGCGCCGGCGTTTCCCGCTTGCCTTTCAACTCCCCGAACGTTTTGCTGATTTGCTCGACAACCGCGCGGCTGTCAACGTTACCGACCACCATCAGGGTCATGGCATCCGGGGTGTACCATTTCTGATAGAACGACTTAACCTGTTCCACATCCACCGGCTGTTTCAACGGCTCGGCAGGATCGTGGCCCAGCAGCGTAGAGCCTTTCAGACGATAACGCCACCAGCCCTCTTTGGTATCGGCAGGCCAGGTCGCCACCATGTCGCCGTTGCTCAGCGCATAGTTAACGGTCTCCTGGGTGATGGCCAGTTTACCGGTGGTATCAGACAGCCAGGTGAGCGCTTCTTTTAGCAGATCGTTACGGTTATTGGGCAGGCTCAGGTTAAACATGGTGTAGTCATAAGAGACCACAGCTGGCGGCAGCGGGCGTTGTGGGTCGATGGCCTGTTGCCAGAGTGAACGCACCTGAACCGCCTGCAAACTGCCGCTCTGGGTGAGCGCCAGTCGGGGAATAAAATGGCTTAAACCGGTCTGCTGGGTGCTCTCTGTCAGAGAGCCCGTATTCACCGACAGCCGGATTTCAATACGATCGCTGGGACGCTGCGGCGTGGCTAATACCTGCCACTGCAGGCCATTCGCCAGAGTTCCTTGTTGCCAGGCCGGGTCTGGCTGGAGCGCATCTGCCTGCACATAACTGGCTGCTGCCATCATCAGCAAACCGCCGGTTAAGAGTCGAATTTTTGTGCCCTGCATGTGAACCCCTGATCAACATTCCTGGTTAAAAAGAGTGCCTTAAAACGCGGAACACTCTGAAAGATGACGATGAAAACACCTCGATTAGACCGCGCGTTCGGCAAAACGTCACGGAGCGAAGTGAAATATATCCCAAAAAAACTTGTCGAATTATGACAGGTAAGAGGGGGTTATTATGCGCAGGCGCCCGCATCCCGACAAGGGAATGCGGGCATTTGTGACGAGATTAGGAAGATAACCCCGGTGTTTTACTCTCAGCAGTACGATTATTTAACGTATCGTCGAGTTTTTTGTGATCCAGCTCTTTAACCCATTTTGCCACCACCACGGTCGCCACGCCGTTACCCACCAGGTTGGTTAACGCGCGGGCCTCGGACATGAAGCGGTCAATGCCGAGAATTAACGCCAGACCGGCCACCGGCAGATGGCCCACCGCAGAAATGGTGGCCGCCAGAACAATGAAGCCGCTACCCGTCACGCCTGCCGCCCCTTTCGATGAGAGCAACAGCACCACTAGCAGGGTGATTTGATGGAAAATATCCATATGGCTGTTGGTGGCCTGCGCGATAAACACCGCCGCCATCGTCAGGTAGATGGACGTGCCGTCCAGGTTAAAGGAGTAGCCGGTCGGAATAACCAGCCCCACCACCGACTTACGGCAGCCGAGTTTTTCCATCTTATCGAGCATGCGCGGCAGCGCGGATTCAGACGACGATGTCCCCAGAACAATCAGCAGCTCTTCGCGGATGTAGCGGATGAACTTGAAAATGCTGAAGCCCGCCGCACGGGCGATGGATCCCAGCACCACCACCACAAACAGGATGCAGGTGATATAGAAGCAGATAATCAACTGCCCCAGCTGCACCAGCGATCCCACGCCATATTTACCGATCGTAAAGGCCATCGCGCCAAATGCGCCAATTGGGGCCAGGCGCATGATCATATTGATGATGCCGAAGATGACCTGGGAGAAGCTCTCGATCACGTTGAAGATCAGCTGCCCTTTGCTGCCCAGGCGGTGCAGCGCAAAACCAAACAGCACCGCAAACAGCAGAACCTGCAGGATGTTTCCGCTGGCGAAAGCGCCAATCACGCTGCCCGGGATCACGTCGAGCAGGAAGGCCACAATCCCCTGCTCCTTCGCCTGCGCGGCATAGACGGCCACCGCCTGCGCATCAAGGGTTGCCGGGTCGACGTTCATACCAGCGCCTGGCTGAATAACGTTAACAATGATAAGCCCGATAATCAGGGCGATGGTACTGACCACTTCGAAATAGAGCAGGGCGACAGCACCGGTGCGGCCGACCGCTTTCATGCTTTCCATGCCAGCGATACCGGTCACAACCGTACAGAAAATGACCGGCGCGATGACCATTTTGATGAGCTTAACGAAGGCATCGCCAAGCGGTTTCATTTGCGCGCCCAGTTCAGGGTAGTAATGACCAAGCAAAATACCGATTGCGATGGCTGTCAGGACCTGAAAGTAAAGGCTTTTGAAGAGTGAGGTTTTCATAGGGTGTCCTTGGGAAGAAAAACCACAGGCCTTGTAAGGTTTTGGTGAGCCTGCGGCCTTAAAATAACACCCGTAAAACATGACAGAAATAAATTTACATCAACTCTGAAACACAAATGTTAAGAAATTTGAGCTGACTCGCACAAGTCTGCAACAAAATCACCCTTTTGCCTGAGAGTCTTCCGGCGAAAGATAGCGTTGCTCAAAAACGTCAGAGGGGACCGGACGGGCGAAAAGAAAGCCCTGCCCGCTCTCAACGCCCGCCAGCGCCAGCCAGTCGCGCTGCGCCTGGGTTTCGATACCTTCGGCAATGACGTGCAGATTGAGGCTCCGCGCCATCTGGATGATCGCCTCCACCATGCTGCTGTCCTCAGGGAGTCCGTCAACAAAGGTTTTATCGATTTTCAGGACATCCACCGGCAGGGTCTTCATATGCTGAAGCTGACGTAGCCCGGCGTATCCCATACCAAAATCGTCCAGCGCGATGCGGATACCGGCATTACGCAACGGTTTCAGAATGGCGACCGCTTCGTTAGGATCGTCGATGCGCCGGCTCTCCGTGACCTCCAGAATCAGGGTGTCGGGCTGGATGCGGTAACGATTGATGAGCTCCAGCATCTCCGACACCATCGTCGGGTGCATAAGCTGTAAGGCCGAGAGGTTAACCGACAGCGGCAGCGTAACCCCGCGCGCCTGCCACGCCGCAAGCTGGCGGCAGGCCTCTTCCAGCACCCAGTAACCGACGCTCACCATCAGCCCGCAGGACTCAATGCGTTCGATCATTCCCTGAGGCAGCTCCCACGAGCCGTCCGCCTGCTGCATACGCAGCAACGCTTCGGCGCTTTTCACTTCCCCCGTCTGCAGATTGACCTGCGGCTGAAGCCAGAGCGCAAACTGGTGGTTATCCAGCGCGGTCAGGATATCGCTCTCTTCCGTCAGCCGCTGCTGCGCTTTTTCCATCTGCTCCGGGTCGAAAAACTGGATCTGATTTTTCCCTTTACGCCGCGCCGTAACAGCCGCCGAGAAGGCGCGTCGATAAAGCTGCTCCGCCGTCAGGTCGCCGTAGTACATGGCGATCCCGATACTGGCGCTGGGACGCAGCTGTATGCCCTGAACGGGCAACCGCTCATTAATGACAGTGAGTACTTGCTGACCTAACGTAATGGCGTGCCACGGCTCCTTGACGCCATGCGCGATGATCACCAGGTCATATCCACTCACCTGGGTTAACACCATGCGCGGCGCGAGCACCGACTTCACCTTTTCCACCAGCGTCAGCAGCAGCATCTCGCGCTGGCTCTCCCTGAGAACTCCCGCCGTATCCTGCAGCGTTTCGCAGGCCACCACCATCAGGGCCGTTGTCTGCTGACGGGCGACGGCCTGCTCCAGCATCGTCATTAAAAACGCTTTGTTCGGCAGTTCCGAGACGGGAAAGCGGGTGACGCTGCTGTTCAGTTCATTTTGCTGACGCAGAACCCGCTGCTGGTTGAGGTTATAGCTGCGCACCAGCATCCCGATCTCATCGTCATGATGCAGGCGCGGCAGCGCCAGCTGATGACCGATCTGCTCCTGCGGCGAGAGGTCGTTTAGCTCCCGGGCCATGCGGCGCAGAGGGTGGACGATAAGCCGGTTGATACACCAGGTGATGGCAACGCTCAGGATCAGCGTCAAAAGTAAGCAAGTGGTTACTAACGTGGCAACCCAGCTCATGACGAATTTGTACATGCGATACGAATCCGCCTGCAGCACCAGATAGGCCAGCGGCTGTGGATTCGACGGACGCTCCAACGAGTAAATGGGCAGCGATATTTGTACCGGCAGCTCAAACAGGCGCATCACCATGACCGGCACCGGACGCTCCGGGATAAAGCTCATCCGCAGCGCCTGGAACTGATTCGGCAGCACCACATCCGCGCGGCTCACCACGCCCGCAGGCTGAATACGTTTTAAAATGGTTTCGGCTTCGGAAATATCCCCTTTCAGGATTGAAGCCGAGAGCGGAGCACGAACGGAACGGGCAATACTTTCTAATTGCGAAGCCGTGTTATAGCGATTCTGCTGTACGGAATGAAACAGCAAAATGACGCTGAAAAGAAATACAAACAGCATAGTGACGGCTGACACCATCGCCATCTGTTTGATCGTTAAAGAACGGCTGACACGCAAGATGACTCTCCACAAAACTCGAAGCGCAAGGCGCACCAGGAGTAAACCTGGTGCGCCTGAGTATACCTGATTGCTGTCATTTTAAGAGAGACTGACACCGGGATTAAGTCAAATCCGATTACCAGTCCGCGTACGGTATCAGCGGCTGCGGCGGCAGATCCATATCCCCCTGCCAGCCAGCGGCAGAATAACGAACGTAGAGCAGTGCATGGCTTGGGGTGTAATCTTTTGCCTGCTGGATATCCACGCCCACGCCGACAAACCAGTTGGAGGTGACACGACGTTCAATAATCGCCCTGGCGGTATAGCCTGTCCCTGAAGAGCTACTGCCGGTTTCAGATTCACGTTTGTCGGAATACATCAGGTTATTGTCGGCGTCATAGTTGTCATCCGGGATAAGTCCCTGCAGCGGATAACGCAAACCATCTTTGGTTTTTGAGTGCGACCACGACACGGAGCCACCCAGCTCCCACGACCAGTTTTCAGTGCGTTTACGCCAGGTCACCGGCAGCGCAAAGGAGACATACTCCTGAGGGCTGTAATAGCCGCCCTGTCCAAGCGTATAGGCGCTGAGATCTTTATCGTAATGCCACAGCATGTTGCTGACACCAACCGTCAGACGCTCGTTGTTCTTGTTAATCAGCTTGTAGTAATAACCGGTCATCCAGCGGACGCGCCAGTTATCTGCCACATTTTTACCGGTCAGGCTTTCCGCATTCAGGCTCGACCAGACGCCATTCGCCTCGCCTTTATCATAGCTAATGCTCACGCCGCCGCCGGTCGCGCGAACGCCGCCCCAGGTGGTCCCGGTATTCGGATCTTTTTGCCCGGCGAAGGCCAGCAGCGAGCTGGAGACAGGACGACGATGCGCGTTCAGGGTGTAGCCTAACGGCCCCAGATCGTTGCTGTAGCTCAGACCACCGACCACATCGACCACGTCGAAGCCCATCGGGGTGGTCCCAATGTCCATCGCCCAGGTTTTATTCTGCCAGCCAACCGCAACGCTTGCGC
>JAFACP010000442.1 GCA_023425455.1 Pseudomonadota bacterium
GTTCACTGACCGTGCCGTGGAACTGCTCTCCGGGCCAGCTTTCGCTGGTCGCCACCACGCGGCTGCCGGTCGTCAGGGATTGCGCCTGGGTTTGCGGATAATCAATGACCAGCCACACCGGATCGAGGCGGGCTACCTCAAACAGCGGCGCCGAGGCGGCAACCTGCGCACCTTCCCTCGCCTCCAGCTTTGCCACATATCCGGCATGGGTCGCGCGCAGCGTCAGCGTGGTTTGCGGCTGACCGCTACGCTCCAGCGCCCGAATCACCTCTTCCGGCATAAACTGCAGCGCCAGACGTGCGCGCGCGGCGCGCGTCAACGCTGCATCGCCGACCTGACGCACGGCCAGATACTCCTGCTGAGCCGTCGTCCACTGCGGGATCCACAGCTGTGCCAGCGCCTCCCCGGCACTGACCTGCTGCTGGGGAGCATTCACAAACAGCTTTGTCACCACGCCGCCTGCTGGCGCCGCCACGACCGTCACGCTGCGCTCATCCGTGGATACCGTCGCAAAGGCGGAAAAAGGGGCTACCATCTGGCGCAGCTGCGCTTTGGTGGTTTTCATCCCCAGGTTTTGCTGCTGACGGGTGCTAATACCGACCCCGGCCTCGGCCTTCTCTTCATCGGCATAGCGCGGCACCAAATCCATATCCATAAACGGCGATTTACCCGGTTTGTCAAAGCGCTGCCCCGGCATCATCGGGTCATACCAGTAGAGCACTTTACGTTCAGCGGGCGATGCGGTCGGCGCCGCCTGTCGGGATTGTTTCACCCCGGCAACATAGCCGCCTGCCGCAGCGAGGATGGCGACAGAAAGCGCCGTGATAATAACCTTTCTCATTGAGCCAGCTCCTGTGGGATCAACCAATTCACCGCCGCCCAGGTCCGCGCCATATCGCGCTCGGCCTGGTTCACCGCCAGTTCCGTATCCAGGACATTTCGCCGCGCCTCAAGCAGCGTCGGAAGCGTGGATTGTCCGGAACGATACTGCGCCGTCAGTACTCCGAGCCGCTGACGCTGAAGGGGTAAAACCTCGTCGCGCTGGCGCTGCCACACGGTTTGCGCCGCCTGGTACTGCGCCACCAGCGATTGCACCTGAGCAATGTGTTCACGTTTGACCAGCGTGAAGCGATCGACCGCCTGCATTGATCGGGAGAGATCCGCAGCGTAATCTTTGTCCTGCCGTCTGGACTGGAAAAGAGGCAGATCCACGCTGAACATCACGCCGGCCATATCGTCATAGCCTTCCGCGCGATGGGCGTAGTACACCTCCACATCGACATCCGGAATCGCCGCAACGGCGGATTGCGCCGAACGCGCTTTCGTGGTATCCGCTTCCCGGCGCGCCGCTTCCACTTCCGGATGGCGAACAACGGCCTCCTCCAGCGTTTTTTCATCGGCGGGCAGCCGCTGATAGCGCGGTAACGGCCCGCTGACATCCTCAACGGATTGCCCCGTCAGCTGCAGCAAGCGGCTCTGCGCCAGCTGCACGTCGCGAGCGGCAAGCGTCGCTTTGTCGCGCATCGCGCTCAGGGTCATCTGCAGTGCCAGAATGCTGTCCGGCGTCGCCGCGCCCGTGCCGACGCTGGCCTTCTGTAAGCCCTGCTGGCGCTGGGTTTCGTTGACCAGCGCGCTGGCCGTTTTCAGCGCCTGACGGGCGAAAGCCAGATCCAGCCAGGCCTGCGCCGTCTCACGCTGAAGCGCGGCGCGAATCGCCTCCGACTGCGCCAGCACGCCTCTCGCCTGGGTCTGAAAAGTTTGCGCCTTACGCTGCCGTTTTTCTGAACTGACATAGCGCTGCATAATGCCGACCTTCTGCATGGTCATCCCTTCCCGCGTCAGCCTTCTGTCGTTATTGCCCTGCACCGGTACGTTCTCAATACCGAACTTCAGTTTGGGATCGGGCAACTGGGTAGCGGAGTCAGCCATGGCGTCCAGCGCCTGCGCTTCATTCCGGCTGGCGGAAAGTTCCGCAGAATAGCGTTGTGCTTCGGTCAGGGTCTGTTCGAGCGTCCACGGCTCCGCCTGCACGGCGGAGCTCAACAGGCCGAACAGCACCCCACCGAGCCACAGGCTCAGTGTGTGTTGTTTCATGGTTTCCTCGCTTAGCGCTGCGGCGTCAGCGAGATTATCTGAAAGCCATCCCCTGCACGCTCCAGCGTGAAGGTCACCTTGTCTCCCGGTTTAGCGCCATTGAGCGCCGCATCAGGCGACAGGGTAAAAGGCATTGTCATGGCAGGCCACTTCAGCGCAGGGATGGCGTCATGCTCAAGAGTGACCGCATTTGTTGAAAAGGCCGTCACCACGCCCTGGCCCTGCCAGCGCTGGACAGAGGGAGAGGTCACCGTATTCGCCTGAACGGCAACGGCGGTAAAAGCGAAGGATGCGCCAAGCAGCGCGGAGAAGAATAAAGCACGCATGATAAAACTCCTGTTAAACGTAAATTAAAAATAAAATCAACGAATTAACAGGTTTTATTCCCGGAACCGGCAATAACGGATCGTTGCCGGTGGCCCCACTGCTGGCGGGTTAACTGACCAGACTGAATGACCAACCGCGTGGCATTCAGGCGTAATAAGGGAAAGCGTCATCGCCGCAGGAAGGGCGGTCAGATGAGGCTGGGCAGGATCTTTTTGCGCCTGATCCGGGACGCAGTGCTTTTCACACAGCGGGGAGGCATCGGCAAGATGATGAGGCCCGGGTTTCGCCAGCATATCCATGTGCTGAATAGCGGTGACGTTACCCCGAAGATCGATATTACAGTCATGGGAAGCGACAGCAACCTGACTCTGAATCAACAGCCAGCCAAAAGCGACCAAAAACATCAGCAGATGTTTTTTCAGGAAGCGCAGACGGTAGGCCCAGCTGGCGTGCATAGCGGCGTCATCAGGTTGCATAAAGTGGGCCGAGTATAGGCAAGTGGACGCACGAAATAAAAGGGTATTTAAAGAGCTTTACGTTTTCTCTCCGCCCTGCGTCAAATACGGCTAATGTATTAACAGTTAGCTATCATTTTAATGACATATAATCATGGCTGAGCGGGTCAATATTGTTGTGACAAAAATGCTGTGGCAATGGCAAAAATATCGTCAGCATCCTCTTTAGTAGTCTATTTCTTGATTTTAATCAGCAATGACAGGCCATTTATTCGGCACATTTCATCCTTCTTTTTATTGCTTATTTGTGCTCTCGGGCAGCAAGGATACAGGGGAAACCATGCTTACATTTATTGAGCTCCTGATAGGAGTCATCGTCATCGTCGGCGTCGCACGCTACATCATTAAAGGCTATTCCGCCACGGGCGTGTTATTTGTCGGCGGCCTGACGCTGCTGATCATCAGCGCTTTACTGGGGCACAACGTCTTACCCGCCAGTGAAACCAGCACCGGCTATACCGCCACCGATATCGTTGAATATATAAAAATACTGCTGATGAGCCGCGGTGGCGATCTGGGCATGATGATCATGATGCTGTGCGGTTTTGCCGCCTACATGACCCACATTGGTGCCAACGATATGGTCGTCAAACTGGCCTCGAAACCGCTGCAGTTTATAAACTCCCCGTATCTGCTGATGATTGCTGCCTATTTCGTCGCCTGCCTGATGTCGCTGGCGGTCTCCTCGGCGACCGGTCTTGGCGTGCTGTTAATGGCGACCCTGTTCCCGGTGATGGTGAACGTCGGCATCAGCCGTGGTGCGGCGGCGGCAATCTGTGCCTCTCCGGCGGCGATCATCCTGTCGCCGACCTCCGGTGACGTGGTGCTGGCGGCAAAAGCGGCGGAAATGTCGCTGATCGATTTCGCGTTTAAGACCACCCTGCCCATCTCCATCGCCGCCATTATCGGCATGGCGGTTGCCCACTTCTTCTGGCAGCGCTATCTCGATAAAAAAGAGAACATCAGCCACGAAATGCTGGATGTGAATGAGATAACCACTACCGCCCCGGCGTTTTACGCCATCCTGCCCTTCACGCCGATTATCGGGGTCCTGATTTTTGACGGCAAATGGGGACCGCAGCTGCACATTATCACTATCCTGGTGATCTGCATGCTGCTGGCCGCGCTGCTGGAGTTCGTCCGCGGGTTCAATACCCAGAAGGTCTTCTCGGGTCTGGAAGTGGCGTATCGCGGCATGGCGGATGCCTTCGCGGGCGTGGTGATGCTGCTGGTGGCTGCAGGCGTGTTCGCCCAGGGCCTGAGCACTATCGGCTTTATTCAGAGCCTGATCTCGATTGCCACCTCGTTCGGCTCCGCGAGCATCATTCTGATGCTGGTACTGGTGGTGCTGACTATGCTGGCGGCCATGACCACCGGTTCCGGTAACGCGCCGTTTTATGCGTTTGTCGAAATGATCCCGAAACTGGCGCACTCGTCCGGCATTAATCCGGCCTACCTGTCGATACCGATGCTGCAGGCCTCCAACCTGGGGCGCACCATTTCACCGGTATCCGGCGTGGTGGTTGCCGTCGCCGGGATGGCGAAGATCTCCCCTTTCGAAGTGGTCAAACGCACCTCCGTACCGGTACTTGTCGGCCTGATCATTGTCATTATCGCTACCGAAGTGCTGGTTCCGGGCACCGCTGTCGGGTGATCCGCCCAACATCAAAAAGCGCCTGCGGGCGCTTTTTGTGCTTTAATCATTCCTGAATTCATCTCGCGTAACCGATCAGGAAATCACATGTTCAGGAAGGATATCGTTCTGCCATCTACCGTTCTGGCACTGACACTCTGCGCGCTCTCAGCGCGGGCGGAACCGCTTAAGGCAACGCAATATGGCGATTTCGATCGCTATGTGCTGGCCCTTTCATGGCAAACCGGGTTCTGTCAAAACATGCACGACCGCCATCGTGACGAACCCGATGAGTGTCGTCTGCAAAAAGAACTTCCCCGTAAAGCCGATTTCCTCACCGTGCATGGATTATGGCCAGGCCTGCCCAAATCCATCGCCTCCCGTGGTGTCGACGAACGGCGCTGGATGCGCTTCGGCTGCGCCACCCGGCCGATTCCCAACATGCCTGAAGCGAAAGCCAGCCGCAAATGCGCGGCCGCAGAAACCGGGCTATCGTTGTCAGGTGCGGCAAAGCTGAACAGCGTGATGCCAGGTGCCGGAGGATCATCCTGCCTTGAACGTTACGAATATGCCAAACACGGGGTCTGTTTTGGCTTCGATCCGGACGCCTATTTCGGCACCATGGTTCGGATGAATCAGGAAGTGAAAAGCAGCGCTGTCGGCCAGTTTCTGGCGGAAAACTACGGCAAG
>JAFACP010000456.1 GCA_023425455.1 Pseudomonadota bacterium
CATATTGTATAGACGTCTAAGCGTCTTGATTGCCAAAGACTAACATCGTGTTATAGTGGCAGCAACATAAGTATTACAAGCAGGCACCGCACAATGAGCAATAACGCGTTGATTCCAAAAAGTAAACTCCCCAACCTCGGCACCACCATTTTTACGCAAATGAGCGCGCTTGCGCAGCAGCATAACGCCATTAATCTGTCGCAGGGGTTCCCTGATTTCGACGGTCCGGAGTACCTGCAGGAGCGTCTTGCCTTTCATGTGGCGCAGGGGGCGAACCAGTACGCGCCGATGACCGGTGTCCAGGCGCTGCGCGACGCGATTGCCGATAAAACGGCTGAACTGTACGCCTGCAGGCCGGATGCAAACAGCGAGATTACGATCACCGCTGGCGCGACGGAAGCGCTGTACGCGGCGATCACCGCGCTGGTGCGCCCCGGCGATGAGGTTGTCTGTTTTGACCCAAGCTATGACAGCTATGCCCCCGCCATTGCGCTGTCCGGCGGTGTGGTGAAACGGGTGGCGTTGCAGCCACCGCACTTCCGCCCGGACTGGCAGGCATTTGCCGGATTGCTGAGCGACAAGACCCGTCTGGTGATCCTGAATACGCCGCATAATCCGTCGGCCACGGTCTGGCAGAAAGCCGATTTTGCCGCGCTGTGGCAGGCGATAGCGGAGCGCGAAATTTATGTACTGAGCGACGAGGTGTACGAGCACATCTGTTTTGCCTCAGAAGAGCATGCCAGCGTGCTGGCACATCCGCAGCTGCGCGAGCGCGCCATTGCGGTCTCCTCGTTTGGTAAAACCTACCATATGACCGGCTGGAAAGTCGGCTATTGCGTGGCGCCGGCAGCCATCAGCGCCGAGCTGCGCAAAGTACACCAGTATCTGACCTTCGCGGTGAACACTCCGGCGCAGCTGGCGCTGGCGGACATGCTCAGGGCGCAGCCGGCACATTATCGCGAGCTGCCGGACTTTTACCGCGCGCGCCGGGACCGGTTTATCGCCGCGCTGAGCGAAAGCCGTCTGGAGATCCTGCCCTGTGAGGGAACCTATTTCTTACTGGCCGACTACAGCGCCATCTCCGATATGGACGACGTCAGCTTCTGTCAGTGGCTGACCAAAGAGGCCGGAGTGGCGGCGATTCCGCTGTCGGTTTTCTGTGCTGACCCTTTCCCGCATAAGCTGATCCGGCTCTGTTTTGCCAAGCAGGAGTCGACGTTGCTGGCGGCGGCTGAGCGTCTGAACAGACTGTGAGCGTGGCCATTCCCACTCTCTGTTCGACAAAACCTATTGCAATCATAGACAGGAATGCCCCGGCGGCGGATTGCCCAAATCCGATACGGGTGGTCTAATCAGGTCGCTGTTACAGCCTGACTAAAGGGTATGTAGAGCGCAACACATCGCCAGCCCCGGTTGGCACTGAACGTTCCTGCGGGACGTTCAGGTATCAGGGCCGCCCGTTGGGGCGGCCTTTTTACTTTCAGGCTGGCTATTTCTGTTTATGACGTTCTCTTGTTCGGGTTGTTAGGTATGACTGATTGATTTGATAAAGCAAACGCATTAGCCCGCGCAATCAAAGTTGGTTACCTTACATCTCAACGAAAACACGGAGGAAGTACAGATGTCTTTGATTAAT
Organism: Pseudomonadota bacterium; assembly: GCA_023425455.1. Classification (GTDB taxonomy): domain Bacteria; phylum Pseudomonadota; class Gammaproteobacteria; order Enterobacterales; family Enterobacteriaceae; genus Enterobacter. The sequence goes on from JAFACP010000456.1 coordinate 1,637, forward strand.
ACCAAAATTAAACCTTTCAAAAACCAGGCGTTCAAAAACGGTGAGTTCGTTGAAGTGACCGAGAAAGATACCGAAGGCCGCTGGAGCGTGTTCTTCTTCTATCCGGCTGATTTCACCTTCGTTTGCCCGACTGAACTGGGTGACGTGGCCGATCACTACGACGAACTGCAGAAGCTGGGCGTAGACGTTTACTCCGTTTCTACCGACACCCACTTTACCCACAAAGCATGGCACAGCAGCTCCGACACCATCGCCAAAATCAAATATGCGATGATCGGCGACCCGACTGGCGCCCTGACCCGTAACTTCGACAACATGCGTGAAGATGAAGGCCTGGCCGATCGCGCCACTTTCGTTGTTGATCCGCAGGGTATTATCCAGGCTATCGAAGTTACCGCTGAAGGTATCGGCCGTGATGCCTCTGACCTGCTGCGTAAAGTGAAAGCGGCGCAGTATGTTGCTTCTCACCCAGGTGAAGTTTGCCCGGCGAAATGGAAAGAGGGCGAAGCGACCCTGGCGCCATCTCTGGACCTGGTTGGCAAAATCTAAAATTTCCCTGTCTTTCACGCCATGGCAGCGTTGGCGGCACCTGCTCACCCCGATCACTTACTTTAGTAAGCTCCCGGGGATCCCCGGGCTCGCCGCCTTGCCCTGACGCGAAATCCAAAGGAAATTGCTAACGAATAACGGGTGCTTTATTACGCCCGTTTTCATTCAAACCCCATGATGCAAGCCGCATTCAGGCAGCCGCGAGGCCGCTTGCATGATGACGTTTTAAGAGAGGGATAACGACATGCTCGACGCAAACATGAAAACCCAGCTCAGGGCCTACCTTGAGAAACTGACTAAGCCCGTTGAACTGATTGCCACGCTGGACGACAGCGCTAAATCGGCTGAGATCAAAGAACTGCTGGCGGAAATCGCCGAGCTGTCGCCGAAGGTGACGTTTAAAGAAGACAACACGCTCGCCGTGCGCAAACCGTCTTTCCTGATTACCAATCCCGGTTCTGACCAGGGGCCACGTTTTGCGGGCTCTCCGCTGGGTCATGAGTTTACCTCGCTGGTGCTGGCGCTGCTGTGGACCGGTGGGCATCCTTCAAAAGAAGCGCAGTCCATGCTGGAGCAGATCCGCGATCTGGACGGCGACTTCGAGTTCGAAACTTATTACTCGCTCTCTTGCCACAACTGCCCGGACGTGGTGCAGGCGCTGAACCTGATGGCGGTGCTGAACCCACGCATTAAGCACACCGCAATTGACGGCGGCGTGTTCCAGAATGAAATCACCGACCGCAACGTGATGGGCGTGCCTGCCGTGTTTGTGAACGGTAAAGAATTCGGCCAGGGCCGCATGACGCTGGCAGAAATCGTGGCCAAAGTGGACACCGGCGCGGAAAAACGCGCGGCGGAAGAGCTGAATAAGCGCGATGCCTACGATGTGCTGATTGTCGGATCTGGCCCTGCGGGAGCGGCGGCGGCAGTATACTCCGCGCGTAAAGGCATTCGTACCGGTTTGATGGGCGAGCGATTCGGCGGCCAGGTGCTGGATACCGTGGATATCGAAAACTACATCTCTGTGCCGAAAACCGAAGGCCAGAAGCTGGCTGGCGCCCTGAAAGCGCACGTCAGCGATTATGAGGTGGATGTCGTTGATAGCCAGAGCGCCAGCAAGCTGATTCCGGCGGCGCAAGAGGGGGGCTTACATCAGATTGAAACCGCCTCTGGCGCCGTACTGAAAGCACGCAGCATCATCATTGCCACCGGGGCGAAATGGCGCAACATGAACGTACCGGGCGAAGATCAGTATCGTACCAAAGGGGTCACCTACTGCCCGCACTGCGATGGCCCGCTGTTTAAAGGCAAGCGCGTGGCGGTCATTGGCGGCGGCAACTCCGGGGTGGAAGCGGCGATTGATCTGGCGGGCATTGTTGAACATGTGACGCTGCTTGAGTTCGCACCCGAGATGAAAGCCGATCAGGTTCTGCAGGATAAAGTCCGCAGCCTGAAAAATGTCGACATCGTGCTGAATGCGCAGACCACAGAAGTGAAGGGTGACGGCAGCAAAGTGACCGGTCTCGAGTATCGCGATCGTCTGAGTGGCGATGTCCACAATGTGCAGCTTGCAGGGATCTTCGTGCAGATTGGCCTGCTGCCAAACACCACCTGGCTGGAGGGCGCAATTGAGCGTAACCGGATGGGGGAAATCATCATCGACGCGAAATGCGAAACCAGCGTGAAGGGCGTATTTGCCGCCGGTGACTGCACGACCGTGCCGTACAAGCAGATTATTATCGCCACCGGCGAAGGTGCGAAAGCCTCCCTGAGCGCGTTCGATTATCTGATCCGCAGCAAAACCGCATAATAAAAGAAAGTAAGACTACACCTGCAATAACATCAGGCCACCGTCAGTTCAGGTGGCCTTTTTTTTACCTGACGACCATCACCGGAATATGGGTGTGGCGGATGACGCTGGAAGCGTTAGAGCCCAGCAGGTGAGTGGTAATGGACGGATTACGTGAGCCGATAACCACCACGTCGGCACCCAGTTCGCTTGCCAGTTCGTTGACGGCATCACGCACGCTGCCAAACCTGACGTGGGTTTTGAGGCGCGAAGGGTCAATACCGAAATGCTCCACCATGGTGTTAAGCCGTGTTTCCGCTTCACGCTGCAGGTGCTCTTCAAAGCGACGCACGTCGGCGGCAAAGCGGTGCAGGCTCAGGCTGGCGGAGCCGGGTAAGACGTGCAAAAGATGAATGATCCCGTCCTGCTGCGCAAGGAACTCAGCGTGACGAACGGCTTTGTCGCTCAGCTCCATTTCAAAAACATCAACCGGCATAATGATTGTCTTATACATACCCGTTTCTCCTTGTTTATAAACGCTAATATCATTCAAGCACAAAATAATGGTGGTTTCTGATAGCTGTCTGGCAGTTTTTCATGTTGCGGGAATTTAGCGGAGGGAATGGTATTCGGGAGGCGTTACCAGTGACGCTCAAGATACAGCACCGCCGTGACGATGATCGCCAGAATGATCAGAAAAACCAGTGTGATAACCAGTACCTCGATCATGACCGTCCCCACGGGACCAAAACAGATTAACCGTAAATGAAGGGGATCTGGCAGGGAATAGTAAAAATGTGTGAATTTGCGGAAAGAGGATGCGGTTGCATCCTCCGGACAAAGCGGGTCGCGCGTGTTCAGAAGTGATTAACGCAGATAATCGCCGGCGGCTTCAGGTTGATAGAGCAGTTCCAGTACCTCAAGGTGAGACGCCACGCCACCGGGCAATTCCCAGTGAATGCTGTCACCGGTGCGCAGCCCCAGCAGCGCCGCGCCAACCGGCGCCAGCACGGAAAGCTGGGTATTGCTGTCGCTCATTTGCGCCGGGTAGACCAGCGTGCGGGTGCGCTCTTCCCCGGTGCTCAGGTCGCGGAATCTCACCCGGCTGTTCATGGTCACCACATCATGCGGCATCGACGCTGGCGTGCACATTTGCGCGCGGTCGAGCTCCTCATTCAGCGCGTCAGCAACCGGCAGTGAGGCAAATTCTGGTTTTTCCAACAGTCTGTCGATACGTTCAGCATCGAGTTCATTAATGATAATCATCGGTCTGGACATTTTTTACTCCATGTCGTTAATGCTGCGTGTACCGCAGAAACCAATCCAAAAGAAAACCCTCGCCGTCAGGCAGCGAGGGTTTAACTCTGCCGATGATACTGGCTGTAAGCACAACTTTGAAGTGATGAGTATCACATTCATGGGGCATATGAATATTTGGCGAAAAACGTGATCCCTCGCAAATTTGCATTATCCTTTTTAAACGTCTTTTATGGCTATAACCGCCCGGGGGCGAAAGCGTCAAATGCGGTGCGTGAAAGCTTTGTTGCGCAAGGACTTCAGGGGTCTGTAAAAGCGCTTTATGACTGTATCGAAGCGTTTTCGCAAACCGATCTGCGCGGCGATCTGAAAAAAATGACCATCCCAACGCTGGTGATCCACGGCGATGACGATCAAATCGTGCCGTTTGACACCTGCGGGCGAGTGGCGGCAGAGATATTGCCTGATGCCCGGCTGAAGGTTTACCCCGGTGGTTCGCACGGTATCTGCACGACCCATAAGCAGCAGATAAACGAGGATTTACTGCAATTTATTCAGTCCTAATTTCCGGCGGATTGCGTTACGCTGATGGTCCTGAATCAGGGCAATGAGCGAAACGTTATTCGTATCGTCCCACCAGTGAGAACACCACATGTACTTCTATCAACCGTCTCAGGGGCACGGCCTGCCGCATGACCCGCTAAATGCCATTATTGGCCCACGACCTATCGGCTGGATCTCCTCCTGTAATCAAGCCGGGCAGCACAATCTTGCGCCCTACAGCTTTTTCAACTGTTTTAACTACCGCCCGCCGATCATCGGGTTTTCCAGCAACGGCTGGAAAGACAGTGTGCGTAATATTGTTGAAACCGGCGAGTTTGTCTGGAACCTCGCGACGCGCTCGCTGGCCGGGGCGATGAATCAGACGTCCGCCTCGCTTGCGCCCGGTGAGGATGAATTTGCCTTTGCCGGCCTGACGCCATCTGCAAGCCAGCTTGTGCGGGCACCACGGGTGTCGGAAAGCCCGGTGAACTTTGAGTGTCGTCTGTCGCAGTGTATCCAGCTGACGGGCGCTGACGGGACGCCAGTGGAAACCTGGCTGGTGCTCGGTGAAGTGGTCGGGGTACACATTGCCGATTCGCTGCTGGAGGAGGGCGTCTATCAGACCGCCAGAGCGCAGCCGATACTGCGGGCTGGCGGTCCGACGGCCTATTACGGCATTAGCGATGAGCACCGTTTCGATCTGGTGCGTCCGGGGGCGGGTCAGTAGCCGGCCTGGTCGATCGTAAACTGTTTGCCGCAGTTGCCCGGGTGTGGCTGCGGCGCAAAAGAGGCCGGAGAGAGCGGCTGGTTAATGGTCGTGGCTTTCAGCGAGATCTGTATTTCGGTCAGATAGGCCGGGTTGCCGCTACAGGTAAGTTTGATGGCCCTGA
>JAFACP010000041.1 GCA_023425455.1 Pseudomonadota bacterium
GAGCAGCCGCAGGGCGAAATTATTCTGGTAGGGGCTGGCCCCGGCGATGCGGGATTGCTCACCTTGCGCGGCCTGCAGGTTATTCAGCAGGCTGATGTCGTCTTTTACGACCATCTGGTCAGCGACGGCGTGCGGGAGCTTATCCGCCGCGACGCCGAGCAAATCTGCGTTGGTAAACGGGCCAGCGAGCACTCAGTGGCGCAGCACGACACCAACCAGATGCTGGTTGCGGCGGCGAAAGCGGGCAAAACCGTGGTGCGCCTCAAGGGCGGCGATCCGTTTATCTTTGGCCGCGGTGGCGAAGAGCTGCAGGCGGCCGCGGAGGCGGGCGTGCCGTTCCAGGTGGTGCCGGGCATTACGGCAGCATCGGCGGTGACTGCCTACGCCGGTATCCCGCTTACCCATCGTGATTACGCCCAGAGCGTGACCTTTGTGACGGGGCACTACAAAGCCGACAGCACGCCGTTCGACTGGTCGCAGCTGGCCCAGAGCCGACAGACGCTCGCTATCTATATGGGCACCATGAAAGCGGCGGAGATCGGTGAACAACTCATTCAACACGGACGCGACCCCGGCACGCCTGTGGCGGTGATCTCTCGCGGTACGCGGGTCGATCAGCACGTCGCGACCGGAACGTTACAACACCTTGCACACCTTGCGAAAGATGCCCCAATGCCTGCCCTGATCGTGGTGGGTGAAGTGGTGCAGCTGCACAGCACGCTCGCCTGGTTTCAACACACAACTGACGCAGAAGGCTTCGGTTCTTCTGTTATCAATCTGGCTTAAGGAACGGTTATGGACCAAAAACGACTGACTCACCTGCGGCAGCTTGAAGCGGAGAGTATTCATATTATCCGCGAAGTGGCTGCCGAGTTCTCTAACCCGGTGATGATGTACTCCATCGGCAAAGATTCCAGCGTGATGCTGCATCTGGCGCGTAAAGCGTTTTATCCAGGCACGCTGCCGTTCCCGCTGCTGCACGTCGATACCGGCTGGAAATTCCGCGAGATGTACGAATTCCGCGACCGTACTGCGAAAGCCTACGGCTGTGAGCTGCTGGTGCATAAAAACCCGGAAGGGGTGGCGATGGGGATCAACCCGTTCGTCCACGGCAGCGCGAAGCACACCGATATCATGAAAACCGAAGGGCTGAAGCAGGCGCTGAACAAATACGGCTTTGATGCCGCGTTCGGCGGCGCGCGTCGCGATGAAGAGAAATCCCGCGCCAAAGAGCGTATCTACTCTTTCCGCGATCGCTTCCACCGCTGGGACCCGAAAAATCAGCGCCCTGAGCTGTGGCACAACTACAACGGCCAGATTAACAAAGGCGAAAGCATTCGCGTCTTCCCGCTCTCTAACTGGACCGAGCTGGATATCTGGCAGTACATCTACCTGGAGAACATCGAGATCGTTCCTCTGTATCTGGCGGCGGAGCGTCCGGTACTGGAGCGCGACGGCATGCTGATGATGATCGATGACGATCGTATTGACCTGCAGCCAGGTGAAGTGATCAAAAAACAGATGGTGCGTTTCCGTACCCTCGGTTGCTGGCCGTTGACCGGCGCGGTGGAGTCCAGTGCGCAGACGCTGCCGGAAATTATCGAAGAGATGCTGGTGTCGACCACCAGCGAGCGACAGGGCCGCGTGATTGACCGCGACCAGGCAGGCTCGATGGAGCTGAAGAAACGTCAGGGTTATTTCTAAGGAGCCGCCATGAACACTACGATTGCACAACAAATTGCCAACGAAGGCGGCGTCGAAGCGTACCTGCACGCCCAGCAGCATAAAAGCCTGCTGCGCTTTCTGACCTGCGGCAGCGTTGATGACGGCAAAAGCACGTTGATTGGCCGTCTGCTCCACGATACCCGTCAGATTTATGAAGATCAGCTCTCCTCGTTACATAACGACAGTAAACGTCACGGCACGCAGGGTGAAAAACTTGACCTGGCGCTGCTGGTCGATGGCCTGCAGGCGGAGCGCGAGCAGGGGATTACCATTGACGTTGCTTACCGCTACTTCTCCACGGAGAAGCGTAAGTTCATCATCGCGGATACCCCGGGGCATGAGCAGTACACCCGTAATATGGCGACGGGTGCTTCTACCTGCGAGCTGGCGATCCTGCTGATCGATGCGCGTAAAGGGGTGCTGGATCAGACCCGTCGCCACAGCTTTATCTCCACGCTGCTGGGGATCAAACACCTGGTGGTGGCGGTCAACAAGATGGATCTGGTGGACTTCAGCGAAGAGACTTTTGAGGCGATCCGTCAGAGCTACCTGACCTTTGCTGAACAGCTGCCGGGTAATCTGGATATTCGCTTTGTACCGCTGTCCGCGCTGGAGGGCGATAACGTGGCGTCACAGAGTGCGAGCATGCCGTGGTATAGCGGCCCGACGCTGCTGGAGGTGCTGGAAACGGTGCAGATCCAGCGCGTGGTCGACAGCCAGCCGATGCGCTTCCCGGTGCAGTATGTGAACCGTCCGAACCTCGATTTCCGCGGTTTTTCCGGCACCCTTGCCTCCGGCAGCGTCAGGGTGGGGCAGCGGGTGAAGGTGTTGCCCTCTGGCGTGGAATCAGCGATTGCCCGCATCGTCACCTTCGATGGCGACCTGCAGGAAGCCGCTGCGGGTGAAGCGGTGACGCTGGTTCTGAAAGATGAGATCGATATCAGCCGCGGTGATCTGCTGGTGGACGCCCATGAAACGCTGGCGGCGGTACAGGGTGCATCGGTCGATGTGGTCTGGATGGCTGAACAACCGCTGAGCGCGGGTCAAAGCTATGACATTAAAATCGCGGGTAAGAAAACCCGTGCCCGCGTGGACGGCATTCAGTTCCAGGTGGATATCAACAACCTGACCCAGCGTGAGGTTGATGAACTGCCGCTGAACGGGATTGGCCTGGTGGATCTGACCTTTGATGAGCCGCTGGTGCTGGATAACTATCAGCAAAACCCGGTCACCGGGGGACTTATCTTTATCGATCGTCTCTCTAACGTTACCGTCGGAGCCGGTATGGTGCGCGAGCCAAACGC
>JAFACP010000080.1 GCA_023425455.1 Pseudomonadota bacterium
GTATTACGCCATTATGAAGCGTCGCGGGATCACGCAGGAGCAGGCGCAGCGGGCGGTGATAAGCAATCCGACGGTGATCGGCGCGATCATGGTCCACCGCGGCGAGGCGGATGCGCTGATCTGCGGCACCGTTGGGGAATATCACGAACATTTCAGCGTCGTGCAGGAGATCTTCGGCTATCGCGACGGCGTTCATACCGCAGGCGCCATGAACGCGCTGCTGCTGCCAAGCGGTAACACCTTTATCGCCGATACCTACGTGAACGATGATCCCACGCCGGAAGCGCTGGCGGAGATCACCGTGATGGCGGCGGAAACGGTTCGTCGCTTTGGCATCGAGCCAAAGGTGGCGCTGCTCTCCCATTCAAACTTTGGCTCGTCGAACTCACCGGCTGCCTGCAAAATGCGTCAGACGCTGGAGCTGGTTCGCGCGCGTGCGCCTGAGCTGATGATTGACGGTGAGATGCATGGCGATGCGGCGCTGGTGGAGAGCATTCGTCATGAGCGCATGCCGGACAGCCCGCTGAAGGGATCGGCCAACGTGCTGATTATGCCGAATGTGGAAGCGGCGCGTATCAGCTACAACCTGCTGCGTGTTTCAAGCTCTGAAGGGGTTACCGTTGGTCCGGTGCTGATGGGGGTGGCGAAACCGGTGCATGTGTTAACGCCGATCGCCTCTGTTCGTCGCATTGTGAATATGGTGGCGCTGGCGGTGGTTGAGGCGCAGACGCAGCCTCTGTGAGGGGGAGGGTGGCGCATGCGCCACCCGGCTTTTAAACCCAGTCCCGAACCTGAAGAAACGCAGCCAGAGCAGCCTCCGGGCTGCCCTCTTGTGGCTGGTAGTTGTACTCCCAGCGCACCAGCGGGGGCATCGACATCAAAATGGATTCCGTTCGTCCGCCGGTCTGCAGGCCGAACAGGGTGCCGCGATCCCACACCAGATTAAACTCAACGTAGCGCCCGCGGCGATAGAGCTGAAACTCGCGCTCGCGTACGCTGTATTGGTGGTGTTTACGCCGCGCCACGATCGGCAGGTAGGCGTCGGTGTAACCCTTGCCGACAGCCTGCATAAAGCGAAAAGCTGTATCAAAATCTGGCAGATTCAGATCGTCAAAGAACAGCCCGCCAATACCCCGCTGCTCGTTGCGGTGTTTGAGGAAGAAATAGTCATCGCACCACTTCTTGTATTTCGGGTACACCTCATCGCCAAAAGGCAGACACAGGTCGCGCGCCGTGGTATGCCAGTGAACGGCGTCCTCTTCAAAGCCATAGTAAGGGGTCAGATCGAAGCCGCCGCCAAACCACCAGACCGGATCGGCTCCCGGCTTCTCGGCAATGAAAAAACGGACATTCGCATGGCTGGTGGGGACATACGGGTTATGCGGATGCACGACCAGCGATACGCCCATTGCCTCGAAGCTGCGGCCCGCCAGCTCCGGGCGATGCGCCGTGGCAGAGGCGGGCAGGGCATCGCCGTGAACGTGAGAGAAATTGACCCCGGCCTGTTCAAAGATACCGCCGTTGCGCAGCACGCGGCTGCGTCCACCGCCGCCGGCTTCGCGCTGCCAGTTATCTTCCTGGAATTCGCCGCCGTCTGCGGCAGCCAGTTTCCGGCATATCTCATCCTGCAGTTGCAGCAAGTCGCTTTTTACCAGCAGTGCGTTGGGTTTCATTAGCGTCTCTTCGTATGGGCTTTTTGGTTATCAAACCAGTTAAAGTAACTGATGATTCCGGAGGCGATGGCGTTAGCGATTTTCTGCCGGAACGCGGTGGTGCCCAGCAGGCGCTCCTCATCCGGGTTGGTGATAAATGAGGTTTCGACCAGCACGGAGGGAATGGACGGCGATTTCAGCACCACAAAGGCCGCCTGCTCGGTGCTTCGGCTGTGCAGTCGATGCACGGGTTTGATTTTCTTCAGAATATGCGAGCCGAGCGTCAGGCTGTTTTTGATGGTGTCGGTCTGGACCAGATCGAACAGCACCTGCTGCAGCAGATGATCTTTATCCGTGGCTTTTTTGCCTGCCACTTCATCAGCCCGGTTTTCGCGATCGGACAGGTATTTCGCCATCGCGCTACTGGCGCCGCGGTTGGAGAGGGCAAAAACCGAGGCCCCTGCCGCGCTCGGGTTGGTAAAGCCGTCGGCGTGAATCGACATAAACAGATCCGCACCGTGCTGGTGGGCGATCTCCACCCGGTCGTACAGGGGAATAAAGGTATCGCCGGAACGGGTGAGGCGCGCGTCAATGCCGTTGCTGCGTAAGATAGCGCGCACTTTTTTGGCAATCGCCAGCACGACGTGTTTCTCTTTCGAACCGTTGCGGCCAATGGCGCCGGAATCAATACCGCCGTGGCCGGGATCAAGCATCACCAGGCGCTTTGCGCCGGGTTTTTTGGCTTTGGGTTGACTGTGTCCGTTCTGGGTTTTCAGGGTGCTGGCATCTTTTGCCTGCGCCTGTTTTGCGATGCCCGTTAACGTTAAGGCCGCCAGCCCCGCTTTGAGAACCTGACGACGCGATGTGAGTGTTTTTAATGGTTTAAATGTGCTCATGCGGCCTGAATTGTAAAAATTGCGGTCCTGGTGTTATATCGTATCGCGTATAACGATACGACAGTCCTTGTTGAGAATTGTTTTACTTTTCATTTCAATACGTGACAGAGTGACATTATGCCAAATTTTGCTGAGATTTTCCCCGCTTATTGGCTATACGCGGCGTTCGCGCCATAATCACTGTTTTTAAACCCGAAAAGGCGGTTAATACCATGGAGATACGCGTTTTTCGCCAGGAAGATTTCGAAGAGGTGATCACCCTTTGGGAGCGCTGCGATTTGCTGCGTCCGTGGAATGATCCTGAAATGGATATCGAACGTAAGGTGAATCACGACGTCACTCTGTTTCTGGTGGCAGAGGTGAATGGCGAAGTGGTGGGCACGGTGATGGGCGGCTATGACGGTCATCGCGGCTCGGCCTATTATCTTGGCGTGCACCCTGAGTTCCGCGGTCGCGGCATCGCCAATGCGCTGCTCAACCGGCTGGAGAAGAAGCTGATTGCCCGGGGCTGCCCGAAAATTCAGATTATGGTGCGGGAAGATAACGACGTGGTGCTGGGGATGTATGAGCGTCTGGGCTATGAACATGCCGATGTGCTGAGTTTAGGCAAGCGCCTGATAGAAGATGAAGAGTACTGATATTCATCCGGCAGACTATGACGCGCAGGGCCGCGTCAGGCTGCCGTTTTTATTCTGGTGCGTATTACTGCTGCAGGCGCGAACCTGGGTGCTGTTTGCGATCGCCTCTGCCTCACGCGGGCAGGGGGATGCGCTGTTGACGCTCTTCTATCCCGACCGCGATGCGTTCTGGCTCGGTTTACTGCCCGGCATTCCCGCGGTGGCGGCGTTTTTATGCAGCGGAAGGCGGCAACAGATACCGCGTCTGTGGGCCTCGCTTCGCGCGCTGCTTATCCTCGCGCAGGCAGTCTTGCTCTGCTGGCAGCCGCTGCTGTGGGTAGCCGGTGAGCCCTTCTCCGGAACGGGCATTGCGCTGGTTGTCGCCGATATCGTCGCGCTCTTTTGGCTGCTGACCAATCCTCGTCTTCGCGCCTGTTTTGCGCCAGAAAAAGATTAAGCGGCACTTTTTGCCGATGTTGCACTCCAACAAGCGTTGATTTAACAAGTAAGGACGTTTCAATGAAATCGCTGCGTTTACTTTTATGCGCTCTCCCGCTGGCGTTGACCGGCTGCTCAACGCTCTCCTCCATTAACTGGTCCGCCGCTTATCCGTGGAACTGGTTTGGCTCCTCAACGGCGGTAACCGAGCAGGGCGTCGGCAGCATTACCGCCTCGACGGCGCTGGACCAGGAGGCCATCCAGGATGCCCTTGGCGGCGACTACCGTCTGCGTAGCGGGATGAAAAGCGAAAATGGCGCTATTGTGCATTACTTCGAAGCGCTGAAGGGTGACCAGCTGGCGCTGGTGATCAACGGTGATAAGGGCACGGTAAATCATATCGAGGTGCTGGACGACGCGATTGCCACGGCGAGCGGCGTAAAAGTGGGCACGCCATTTAGCGAGCTCTACAGGCAGGCTTTCGGCAACTGTACCAGCGTTCCGTCCGACGATCGCGTGGCGGTGCAGTGTAAAGCGCAGGGCAGCCAGCATATTAGCTATCTCTTCACCGGCGCCTGGAACGGGCCGGAGGGCTTAATGCCGTCTGACGATACGCTGAAAAACTGGACAGTGAGCAAAATTATCTGGCAGCAGTAAATTGCGTCCGGACAATCTGTGCGCCTGAAAAAACAGGTATAATAGCCGCCAACAATGCCACGCTGTCGTGGCATCTTTTTTTCAGGAGGAGCGATGTCTCAGGTTCAGAGTGGCATTTTGCCAGAACATTGCCGCGCGGCGATTTGGATTGAAGCCAATGTGAAAGGGGACGTGGATGCCCTGCGTGCGGCCAGTAAGGTGTTTGTTGATAAACTGGCTTCCTTCCAGGCCAAATTCCCCGAGGCCCAGTGCGGCGCAGTTGTCGCCTTTGGCAACAACGTCTGGCGTCAGCTGAGCGGAGGAGAAGGGGCTGAAGAGCTAAAAGATTTTATCCCCTACGGCAAAGGTCTGGCGCCGGCCACACAGTACGATGTGCTGATCCATATTCTCTCGTTACGTCACGACGTGAATTTCTCCATTGCGCAGGCGGCGGTTGAGGCCTTCGGCGAAAGTATCGACGTGCAGGAAGAGATCCACGGTTTCCGCTGGGTAGAAGAGCGCGATCTGAGTGGTTTCGTCGACGGCACCGAGAACCCGGCCGGAGAAGAGACGCGGCGTGAGGTGGCGGTGATTAAGGACGGCGTTGACGCGGGCGGCAGCTATGTCTTTGTCCAGCGCTGGGAGCACAACCTCCGGCAGCTCAACCGGATGAGCGTGCATGACCAGGAGATGATGATTGGTCGAACCAAAGACGCCAACGAAGAGATCGACGGCGATGAACGCCCGGAGACCTCACACCTGACGCGCGTTGACCTTAAAGAAGAGGGCAAAGGGCTGAAGATTGTTCGCCAGAGCCTGCCTTACGGTACCGCAAGCGGTACGCACGGCCTTTACTTCTGTGCCTATTGCGCACGCCTGTACAACATTGAACAGCAGCTGCTGAGCATGTTTGGCGACACCGACGGGAAGCGTGACGCCATGCTGCGCTTTACCCGGCCGGTTACCGGCGGCTATTACTTCGCACCGTCCGTTGAACGTCTGCAGGCGCTGTAATCGCCTCGTTGTGCCGCTCCTCTCCCCTTGCCGGGAGAGGAGCAGTCATCCTTATTCTCTTTTCTGCTTGTAAATCACCAAACGGTATATAAAACCGTTACTCCTTTCGTACTCGTTATAAATATTATGACCATTAGATAGTCATCACATTTATAAAGGTGCGCAATGGCCGTTACTGTACTGAAAAAAGGATCTCTGGCGCTGGCGGGTTTACTGCTGGTGGCGCAAGCACAGGCAACAGAGTTGCTGAACAGTTCCTATGATGTATCCCGCGAGCTTTTTGCTGCCCTGAACCCGCCGTTTGAACAGCAGTGGGCGAAAGAGAATAACGGCGACAAGCTGACCATTAAGCAGTCTCACGCCGGCTCTTCCAAACAGGCGCTGGCGATCCTGCAGGGGCTGAAGGCAGACGTCGTGACCTATAACCAGGTCACTGATGTGCAGATCCTGCACGACAAAGGTAAGCTTATTCCGGCCGACTGGCAGAGCCGTCTGCCGAATAACAGCTCTCCGTTCTACTCCACCATGGGCTTTCTGGTGCGCAAAGGCAACCCGAAAAATAACCACGACTGGGGCGATCTCGTGCGTTCCGATGTGAAGTTAATTTTCCCGAACCCGAAAACGTCCGGTAACGCACGTTATACCTATTTGGCCGCCTGGGGGGCAGCGGATAAAGCCGACGGCAACGACAAGGCTAAAACCGAACAGTTCATGACCCAGTTCCTGAAGAACGTCGAAGTCTTTGATACCGGCGGTCGCGGGGCGACCACGACCTTTGCAGAGCGTGGGCTGGGGGATGTGCTGATAAGCTTTGAATCCGAAGTCAACAATATCCGCAAGCAGTATGAAGCGCAGGGCTTTGAAGTGGTTATTCCGAAAACCAACATTCTGGCGGAGTTCCCGGTTGCCTGGGTGGATAAAAACGTTAAGGCCAACGGTACTGAAAAAGCGGCGAAAGCTTATCTCAACTATCTGTACAGCCCGCAGGCCCAGTCGGTGATCACCGATTTCTACTATCGCGTGAACAACCCGGATGTGATGAACAAACTGCAAGATAAATTCCCGCAGACTGAGCTGTTCCGCGTGGAAGACCGTTTCGGTTCATGGCCTGAAGCGATGAAAACCCATTTTGCCAGCGGCGGCGAACTGGACAAATTGCTGGCGGCGGGGCGTAAGTAATGTTTGCAGTCTCTTCCAGACGTGTGCTGCCGGGGTTTACCTTAAGCCTCGGGACCAGCCTGCTGTTCGTCTGTCTGATTTTGCTGTTACCGCTGAGCGCGCTGGTGATGCAGCTCTCTGAGATGAGCTGGTCGCAATACTGGGAAG
>JAFACP010000117.1 GCA_023425455.1 Pseudomonadota bacterium
TTAGACGTCTATACAATATGAATATTCCTGGCCGGGAGGGTAAAAGGAAATGACAGACAACCTGCAGCTCACACATCTGGTCGACGCCTGCCGCTGGATTGGCGCAAAAGGCTGGGCCCCCGCGACCGGCGGCAACATGTCAGTTCGACAGGATGAAAGCCTGTGCTGGCTGAGCGAATCGGGAAAAGACAAAGGCAGCCTTACCGTCGACGATTTTCTGCAGGTGGAGATCGCCACCAACCGCGCCCCTTCAGGCCGGAAACCGTCGGCGGAAACCGGGTTACACACCTTGATTTACCGCCTGTTTCCAGAGGCCAACGCGGTCCTGCACGTCCACACCGTGAACGCCACGGTGCTCTCAAGGCTGGTCAACACGCCGGAGCTGCAGATAAGCGGCTTCGAGATGCAAAAATCACTGCGCGGACAAACCTCGCATCTGGATACGCTGGCCATTCCGCTGTTCGATAACGACCAGAATATCGACACCCTCGCCTCGCGCATCGCCGATTACGCCCGGGAACGTCCGCTTAATTATGGTTTTCTTCTGCGCGGTCATGGCTTAACCTGCTGGGGACGTGACGTTGCCGAAGCGCGTCGTCACCTGGAAGGCCTGGAATTCTTATTTGAATGCGAAATGCGTTTACGACAACTGGAGAGAGTATGATTCGCGCGATTGTGACGGATATTGAAGGCACCACCAGCGATATTCGTTTTGTCCATCATGTTTTGTTCCCTTATGCGCGTGAGCGGCTGGCGGCATTTGTCACCGCGCAGCAGTACGCCGAGCCGGTCAAATCGATTCTGGACAACCTGCGCGAAGAGCTTGAGCAGCCGCAGGCAGGCGTGAGCGAACTCATCGACGCCCTGCTGGCCTTTATGGATGAAGATCGTAAATCGACCGCGCTGAAGGCCCTGCAGGGCATTATCTGGCACGACGGCTACCTGAACGGCGACTTTACCGGCCATCTCTACCCCGACGTTCTGCCCGCGCTGGAGAAATGGAAAGCGCAGGGTATTGATCTCTATGTTTATTCCTCTGGCTCGGTCGCAGCGCAAAAACTGTTATTTGGCTACAGCGACGAAGGTGATATTACTCATCTGTTCAGCGGCTATTTTGATACCCACGTCGGCGCCAAGCGAGACGTGCAGTCTTACCAGACGATTGCGGCACAAACGGGCATTGCCCCGTCGCAGATCCTGTTCCTGTCGGATATCCATCAGGAGCTGGACGCCGCTGAGCAGGCCGGTTTTCGCACCCTGCAGCTGATTCGGGGTGATGATGACGGCGCCAGCCACCACCATCAGGTTCACCAGTTCGACGAGATTAATCCGGAGCAGATCCCTTCATGAGCGCACTCACTGTATATTCCGATAAAGACGCGAGCAACGCACTGTGGCACAGCACCGACGCCGCCGAAATAGCCCGCCAGCTTCAGGCCAAAGGCGTGCGTTTTGAACGCTGGGCCGCCGACCGCAATCTGGGTCAGGATCCGGCACCAGAAACGGTGCTCACCGCCTATCAGCATGCCATCGACAAGCTGGTGGCGGAAAAAGGCTATCAGAGCTGGGATGTGATCAGCCTGCGCGCGGATAACCCGCAAAAAGAGGCGCTGCGCGCGAAGTTTCTCAATGAACACACCCACGGCGAAGACGAAGTGCGTTTCTTTGTCGAAGGGGCCGGGCTGTTCTGCCTGCACATTGCCGACGAGGTCTATCAGGTTTTGTGCGAGAAAAACGATCTGATCTCCGTCCCGGCAGGCACGCCGCACTGGTTCGATATGGGTTCCGAACCGAACTTTACCGCCATTCGTATCTTTGATAATCCGGAGGGCTGGATCGCGCAGTTTACCGGTGACGCGATTGCCGACGCCTACCCGCGTCTGCCTTAAACCACCGTAAAACGGCACTCTTCGCTGCCGTTTTACTGTCCGGAATATCCGCCCTGCCGGCGCGGGTCGCCAAGGCTGGCAATTATCCCGTGCGCATCGGCGCCAACCAGCCTCGCCAGATGAACAAACTCGACCACATCCAGCCGGCGTTCGCCGTTTTCCACTTTAGCGATAAATGACTGCGGTTTGCCCAGCGCCTCAGCCAGCTGCGCCTGCGTGATGCCGCGCGCCTTACGGGCCTGCTTCAGCGCACTGATAACACGTTGATATTCTTCTGAGTATACGGAGGCCATTATTCCGATTTCCTGTAAAAATCCTGAAATCGAATATCCTCTCATTGCGTTTTCATCCCAAAACGGGATAATTGAACCCGTAACGACAACGTGTTAGGTGAAACAATGCGCCATCAAAACTGGCATCCTGCCGATATCATTGCTGAACTGAAAAAACGTGGCACCAGTCTTGCGGCCCTCTCCCGCAAGGCAGGGCTCTCATCCTCCACGCTGGCGAATGCCCTCTCGCGCCCGTGGCCCAGGGGGGAGTACATCATTGCCCAGGCGCTGGAGGTTCCTCCGGACGTCATTTGGCCGGAGAGGTATTTTGACGAACTGGGCAACCGGGTCTTTCGCCAGATGAGAGCCACGCGCAGACGCGATAACGCCGGGAAATAACGGCGGGCGACACGTCCGCCATCGCGTTCAGCGCTTCAGCTGATTCGCGCAGGCAACCAGTTGGTCCAGAACAATCCCCCAGCCCTGGTGAAACCCCATTTGTTGGTGCTGCTCGCGGATCTCAGGCGTGGCGTGCCGGGCTATCGCGGTATAGCGGGTCAGCCCCTCCTCCACATCCTCCAGCAATATAATGGCGGTCATAAAGGGGTTTTCGGCCGGTTTCCAGCCTTCGCGATAGCCGTCGGTAAAGACCAGCTTTCTGCCGGGGTCGATCTCCAGAAAAACGCCGCGATTGTCCATTCGCCGGCCGTCGACCTCAAACACGGTGTTAAAGCGTCCGCCCACCCGCAGATCGAGATCGCAGGCGGTCACCTTA
>JAFACP010000173.1 GCA_023425455.1 Pseudomonadota bacterium
GCGCAACGCGATGAGTAAATTCCACTGCTGGAATCTGGCTGAATTTCATCGCAAAATCTGCCTGCTGGAGCAGCGGTCACGCTATCGCTGACCGTTGAGATCCCGGACGTTGCCGTGCCGGTAACGCTCAATGCGTAATCAGGGTAAATACCAGACTGGATCAATGTTATCGGTAACAAAGCAGTTAAAATAGCGGCCTGACTCGATAAACCGTGCGTTCAACACTCACCGCTTGATATTCCGTTCTCTCTGCCTGTTTACCACAACTATGAAATACCTGCTCGCTGAGGTCCTCGTCTATAACGACGAAGACGGCTCTCTTTCACTTGTCGATACGCCTGACGTCGAACCGCAGATGCTGACGGCCACCGCCAACGCGATTATAAAACTGCTGGTTGTTCATCACGGAAATGTGGTTGAACGTGAGACATTTTTGCATGAAGTCTGGGACGCGCGCGGCCTGCAGGGCTCCAATAACTCGCTCAATCAGTACATCAGCATCTTACGTAAGATGCTGGCAAGCCAGATCCCTGACGTTCTGTTTATCGTCACGGTGCCCAAAACGGGGTTTATGCTCAGTGCCGATCTCACCCTCGTGGCGCTGCACGCCCCTGCAGAGGAAAAGGCGCCGGGGACCCCGCCGCGGCGCGCGCTGCCGTCTGGCCTGCTGTGCGGCCTGCTGACGCTGGTCGTGCTTGTGCTGTGCACGGGATCGCTGCTGCTAAAGCCGGAGCCTGCGCGCAGCAAAAACCATCTGCTCACCCATCTCGGGGCGTGCCCGGTCTACACCTTCACGCCGCTGGCGGATGTTTTTCACAGCAAGGCTATCGCGCTCGCGCAGACGCTCCAGCGCGATGGCCATCTTCCGTGCCTGAAAAACGCCATTTTTTATCTGCACATTCAGGACTCGCTCCTGTATGGCCAGCAGGGGCGGATGGTGCTGTCGCAGTGCGCCCTGAGCAACGGCAAGGCCAGCGCCTGCCGCACGCTTTATTACTACGCGTGGTTATCATGACGCGAACCAAACTGGGCGGGATCATCGCCCTCAACCTGCTGTTTATCCTGCTGGCGCTGGCGGCGTATCGCCACGCTGCAGCGCTGTCCCTCACCTGCCAGGGGAACCTGACCTTCAGCGAGCAGCGTGACGCGCACAACTTCAGCTTCGAAGGCGCGATAACCATGCGCTTTCATCCTGACGGCAGGGGATATTTCACCCTCAATGGCGACGTGCAGAGCGCCGGGCACAGCTGGCTGGTGTCCCGCCAGGAGACATTCCGCTGGCGGAAAATGCACGATGCCTTATACGAGGTCGCCATCCTTACGGTGGAGCGTTTCGGTCACGACCGTCTGCCGGACGAGGTGTTCGAAAAGTACGTCGCAGGCCTCGCGGCGGGGCAAAAACGGCTGCTAACCCTCGAACACACCCCGGAAGATGCGCTGGCTATCGGCAATGCCCGGTCACCGCTGCTGCTCTGCGCGGAATAACATCCGCGCGATGGCCGGCGCGGCGGCAAATCGCGCTATACTTCCGGCCATGAACATCACCTGTCGCCCGACACACCCGTTTGACGTTGCCGCCCTGCCCGCCATTGAACGCGCAGCGGCCCGGCGCTTTCGCCAATACCCTGAGCTGGCCTGGCTTGCCGACAGCGAAGTGCTCAGTTCGCAACAGCATCTCGACTTCGTCCGTCAGGGGTTAAGCTGGCTGGCGATTGCGGAAAACCAGCCCGTTGGCTTTATCCTTGCTGAAGCACACCGCGCATCGCTGTTTATCGCCGAGCTGTCCGTTCATCTCGCCTGGCAGGGACACGGCATTGGCCGGGAGCTGCTGCGCTGCGCGATCGATAACGCCCGCGAGCGCGGGTTTTCGTCTCTGACGTTAACCACCTTTCGCGACGTGCCGTGGAATGCGCCATTCTATGCGCGGATGGGGTTTGAATATGAAGCGGATGAGGCGCTCGCGCCGGAGCTGCAACAGAAAAGAGCGCAAGAGGCTGCGCATGGCCTGGCGTACGGATCGCGCTGCGCCATGCGCCTGAGAGTGCGTTAGCGCCCCGTCACAACGGGGCGCTAAGGGTTAGAACGTTTCCCAGTTATCGCCCGCATCGTGGGTCGCGGTTTTTCGCGCCATCACCGGGGCCGCCACGGTTTTCGCCGCTGCGAGCTCACGCGCCTTCTGCTGCTCCTGCTGGATGCGGAACACCGCAACGGCCTGGGTCAGACGACTTGCCTGCTCTTCCAGCGCCGCCGCCGCTGCCGCGGACTCTTCCACCAGCGAGGCGTTCTGCTGGGTCACACGATCCATCTCGGCCACCGCCAGCCCGACCTGGTCGATCCCACGGCTCTGCTCGTCAGAGGCAGAGGCGATTTCGCCCATGATGTCGGTTACGCGGGTCACCGCGTTAACAATTTCGCCCATGGTTTCGCCCGCGCTCTCCACCAGGGTCGAGCCGAGCTCAACGCGACCAACGGAGTCTTCAATCAGGCTCTTAATTTCACGTGCCGCCTGGGCGCTGCGCTGGGCAAGGTTACGTACTTCCCCGGCCACCACGGCAAAACCGCGTCCCTGCTCGCCCGCGCGGGCGGCTTCAACGGCGGCGTTGAGCGCCAGGATGTTAGTCTGGAAAGCAATGCCGTCGATCACGCTGATAATGTCGGCAATCTTCTGTGAACTTCCGGCGATGTCGCGCATGGTTTGCACCACGTTATCCACCACTTTACCGCCCTTCTGCGCCGTTTCTGAGGCGCTGAGCGCCAGGTTGCTCGCCTGACGGGCGTTTTCGGCGTTCTGTTTCACCGTAGCGGTCAGCTGCTCCATACTGGCGGCGGTCTCCTCAAGCGAGGCGGCCTGCTGCTCGGTACGGGAGGAGAGATCGTTGTTGCCCATCGAGATTTCGCTCGCGCCGCTGTAAATCGCGTTCGCGCCGTTACGCACATCCCCGACGGTGCGCACCAGTTCACCCTGCATATGGCGCAGCGTTTCAGCCAGTACGCCCATCTCGTTGCGGCCTTCCACGTCGATGCGTTTCACCAAATCGCCGCTGGCGATATGGCGAATGCTGTCGATCAGGCGGTTGAGCGGCAAAATCAGGGTCTGTTTGATGCCCAGCCACACGATAACAATCACTGCCAGCACCGCAATCAGCACGCTGCTGAGCACCCAGATAGCCTGGCTGTATGAGCTGTTGCTGTCTGCTACCGCGGTTTTATACAGCTGGTCGTTCTGCTGCAGATAGTTCACATACTGCTTCTCAAAACCATCCTGATAGCTCTGGGTTGGCTGGTCGAAGAAGTCATTGATTTTCCCTGCGCCCAGCAGCTGGATAAGCTCCGCCAGCGCGCCGTGGTAAATATCATAATTGCGTTTGATTTCGAGGGCTGCGGCGTCGCTTTGACGCGGGTCGCGCGGCTGCGCTTCGTAATCCGCCCAGTTTTTTTCGGCCTGCTTCAGCGACGCCGAGGCAATCTGCATCAGATCGGAAACGGTGGCACCGCTGCCAATATTGTTCTGATCCATCATGTAGCGAATGCCGGCACGGTTCAGGGTGTTACGGGTTTGCAGTAACGCCACCCAGCTACCGTTAAGCGTGGACTGTTGCTGGCGAATGGTTTGCAGGACGGTAAAGTTCTCTTTGTCATGCTTCAGGGCATTGAAGAAAAGACCACCGGACGTGAGTTGTAAAAGGCCAAAAATAGCTAAAACCAGCATTAAGCTGGTGACAATCTTGATACGGTTTAACATGTTTTCTCTTTCCATCAGACAGATAACAGAATTTTCGGCCTGGAAAAGGAAAACTTTACGAAAAACGTACTATCCGGAGGGACATAATCCCTCCGGATATGTTGAAGACAGCGGAGATTATTTCAACAAAGAGGATATATCCTCGTAAAGTGAATGGCTTATCTCGACTCCCTCGCGCAGACTGCGCTCCCGCGCAAGGTAACGCCGTTCGCCGGGTAAACGCGCTCCCTGCTGCTGCATTCCGCTAAAGAGGGTTTCGGCGCGCGCCAGATGCTCCGGGGCAGCGTCACCGAGAAAACGACGCGGATCCAGCGCCAGGATCAGCTCACCGCCATAGGGTAAACCGCCCGCGCCGTCGTCCCACGCCAGCGACTCCGCACTGGTCATATCGCCGATAAGCGGCCCGGCGAGCAGCTCCACCATCGCCGCCAGCGCAGAGCCTTTATGACCGCCGAAGGTCAACATCGCCCCCTCCAGCACCGCCTGGGCATCGGTAGACGGTTGCCCCGCGCTGTCAATTCCCCAGCCAGGCGGAATCGCTTTCCCGGCCCGCTGATGAAGCTGGATCTCGCCGCGCGCCGCAGCACTGGTCGCCATATCGAAGATAAACGGGGGTTGCGCCCCGCGCGGCCAGCCAAAGGCGATGGGATTGGTGCCAAACAGCGGCTGCGTCCCGCCTGCGGGGGCAACCCACGCATGGCTCGGCGTGGTTGCCAGCGCCACCAGTCCGGCATCGGTCAGCGGTTCGACATCGGCGAACAGCGCAGAAAAGTGGACGCAGCGGTTGATCGCCAGCGCAGCAATGCCGCTGTGGCGCGCTTTTTCAATCAGCAACGGCAAGGCACGCTCGAACGCCAGCAGGGAAAACGCGCCACCTGCGTCCACCCTGACGATCGCCGGAGCGGTATCGTTAATTACCGGCCCGGCATCGGGCGACACCTTGCCTTTACGTAACGTCTCAACAATGCCCAGCAGCCGCCACAATCCGTGAGAGGCGCAGCCATCGCGCTCGCCGTGGGTGACATTGCGCGCAATGACCTCCGCGTGTTGTTCACTAAAACCGTTCCCGCGCAGCACCTTGTGCGCCAGGGCGTAAGCCTCCGCCAGTGAGAGGGTGATCGTCTCCATTGCCATCTCCTTTATTCTTCGTCACGCCCGGCATTCTGTCGGTTGCCAAGGGCGATAAACTCCTCCAGCAGCGCCGTCAGCTGGTGCATTTTTTCCGGCGTATATTCTGCCTCAATCTGCCGATAGGCCTCTTCAACCTGCGCCTGAGCGTGCTCATACAGGGCGCTGCCCTCTTTGGTCAGCGACACGTACAGCTTGCGCTGATCGTTAACCGGCTTTAAGCGTAGCACCAGACCGTCGCGCTCCATACGGGTGAGGATCCCCGTCAGGCTGGGGCGCAAAATGCAGGTGCGAAACGCCAGATCGTGAAAATCCATAGAAGGATGTTCCGCCAGCACGCGCACGATGCGCCACTGCTGCTCGGTCAGATTATGCCGTTTCACAATCGGCCGGAAGTACGACATCGCCGCTTCCCGCGCCTGTAATAACGCAATCGTTAATGAATCATGCATCACCACCCCCGAAATAATCATTAATACATAAATAATTTTACTGTGATGTTTTTATAAACAATGAATTTAACACTAAAAAGTCTAACAGAAACAGCATAAATTAATTAACTTACTGATAAATATATAATTAACTTTCAATATGTAAAATTATTGTTACTTATATCACAAAAAAATCACTTCTGCTTGCGAAACAACCGACGAAAGCATAAAACCTGATCATTAACATATTAATGAATTAAAAACCGGCCGTTCGGCCAGAAGGAGCGTATGCATGAAAGGTACTGTTTTTGCCGTTGCGCTGAACCATCGCAGCCAGCTTGCGGCGTGGAGCGAGGCGTTTCAACAAGCCCCCTACAACACCCCGCCCAAAACGGCCGTCTGGTTTATTAAGCCGCGCAACACGGTGATCCGCGCAGGCGAACCCATTCCATTTCCGCCGGGTGAAACGGTGCTTAGC
>JAFACP010000181.1 GCA_023425455.1 Pseudomonadota bacterium
GTGCTGCTGCTGTTTTTGCCATGATCGTGCCTTGAAGGATTGAGTGAAATCGGGGCGCAATATACCACGCGCTAACGGCGATACAGCACCTTAATGATATGGTAGCCAAATTTGGTTTTGACCGGGCCGTAAGGCTTGAGCAGTGGGCAACTAAAGACGGCCTGATCGAAGGGACCGACCATTGAACCCTGCTTAAATTCACCTAAATCGCCGCCGTTACGCCCGGAGGGACACGTTGAATAACGTTTGGCCAGGTGATCAAAGCTGATACCTCGTTCCAGTTTGGCGAGGATCTCCTGCGCCAGTTTCTCTTCTTTTACCAGAATGTGCAGGGCT
Organism: Pseudomonadota bacterium; assembly: GCA_023425455.1. Lineage (GTDB taxonomy): Bacteria > Pseudomonadota > Gammaproteobacteria > Enterobacterales > Enterobacteriaceae > Enterobacter. Next base: position 337 of record JAFACP010000181.1, read on the forward strand.
GCTGCGGTCTTGGCCATGTTTTTACTCTCGGGGTTGATCGCGTTGCGATCACTTTATCATTAGCCGGTAAATCTGCGCCCGGCTTTCTGCTACAATCCACACCCCGTTCGAAGATTGAGCAATATTCCCATGCGTTTAAACCCTGGACAACAACAAGCGGTCGAATTCGTTACTGGACCTTGCCTGGTGCTGGCAGGGGCTGGATCCGGTAAAACCCGTGTGATCACCAACAAAATCGCCCACCTGATCCGTGGTTGCGGCTACCAGGCGCGTCATATTGCTGCGGTCACTTTTACCAATAAAGCGGCGCGTGAGATGAAAGAGCGCGTCGGCCAGACGCTGGGGCGTAAAGAGGCGCGTGGACTGATGATCTCCACGTTCCACACGCTGGGGCTGGATATCATCAAGCGTGAATATGCGGCGCTGGGAATGAAGTCAAACTTCTCATTGTTTGATGACACAGACCAGCTGGCGTTGCTTAAAGAGTTGACGGAAGGACTCATTGAAGATGACAAGGTCCTGCTGCAACAGCTGATCTCGACGATCTCTAACTGGAAAAACGATCTGAAGACGCCTGCGCAGGCGGCCGCGAGCGCGAAAGGCGAGCGGGACAGGATCTTCGCGCATTGCTACAGCTTATATGATGCGCATCTTAAAGCCTGTAATGTGCTGGATTTTGATGATTTGATCCTGCTGCCGACACTACTGCTTCAGCGAAATGAAGAGGTCCGCGAGCGCTGGCAAAACAAAATTCGCTATCTGCTGGTGGATGAATACCAGGACACCAACACCAGTCAGTACGAACTGGTGAAGCTGCTGGTGGGGGCGCGCGCGCGCTTCACCGTGGTTGGCGATGATGATCAGTCGATCTACTCCTGGCGCGGTGCGCGTCCACAAAACCTGGTGCTGTTGAGTCAAGATTTTCCGGCGCTACAGGTGATCAAGCTGGAGCAGAACTACCGTTCCTCCGGGCGTATTCTGAAAGCGGCAAATATCCTGATCGCCAATAACCCGCATGTGTTTGAAAAACGTCTTTTTTCTGAGCTGGGCTACGGGGCCGAACTAAAGGTGCTCAGCGCGAATAATGAAGAACACGAAGCTGAGCGGGTGACCGGAGAGCTGATCGCCCATCACTTCGTTAACAAAACCGGGTACAAAGATTACGCGATCCTCTACCGCGGTAACCATCAGTCCCGTGTTTTTGAAAAGATGCTGATGCAAAACCGCATTCCGTACAAGATTTCAGGCGGTACGTCGTTCTTCTCGCGCCCTGAAATCAAAGATCTGCTCGCCTATCTGCGCGTGCTCACCAACCCGGACGACGACAGCGCTTTCCTGCGTATCGTGAATACGCCGAAGCGGGAGATTGGTCCGGCCACGCTACAAAAGCTGGGTGAATGGGCGATGACCCGCAACAAAAGCCTGTTTACCGCCAGTTTTGATCTGGGCCTCAGCCAGACGCTGAGCGGGCGCGGATATGACGCCTTAACCCGTTTCACCCACTGGCTTGGTGAAGTGCAGCGTCTGGCGGAGCGCGAGCCGGTTGCGGCGGTGCGTGACTTGATCCACGGTATTGATTACGAATCCTGGTTATACGAAACCTCTGCCAGCCCGAAAGCGGCAGAGATGCGCATGAAAAACGTTAACCAGCTCTTTAGCTGGATGACCGAAATGCTGGAAGGCTCTGAAATTGATGAGCCGATGACGCTAACCCAGGTTGTTACCCGCTTTACGCTGCGCGATATGATGGAGCGTGGCGAGAGTGAAGAAGAGGCCGATCAGGTCCAGCTGATGACATTACATGCGTCAAAAGGGCTTGAGTTCCCGTATGTCTATCTGGTGGGGATGGAAGAAGGACTACTGCCGCACCAGAGCAGCATTGATGAAGATAACGTCGAGGAAGAGCGCCGGCTGGCGTATGTTGGTATTACCCGGGCGCAGAAAGAGCTGATCTTCACGCTGTGTAAAGAGCGCCGACAGTACGGTGAGCTGGTACGCCCGGAGCCGAGCCGTTTCCTGCTGGAGTTACCGCAGGATGACCTTAACTGGGAGCAGGAACGCAAGGTCATTACGGCCGAGGAACGAATGCACAAAGGTCAGGCCAACGTGGCAAATATTCGTGCCATGTTGGCCAAAGCCAAAGAGAAGGGGTGAACCTTTTAAGCGCCCGGTAAGCCTGCTGCCGGGCGTTTTCAGCGAATTACTTAACGTCCAGCACCCAGTGTACGTAACTTTGCCACTGGCACTCCTGTTCAATCAGTTCCGCGCCCAGTGGGTGATTATCCAGCCACTTGTCCGGCAACGTCAGCGTGATTTTCTCATTCTCCGCACTCAGGGTGATATCCGGGAGGAGATCGTCGCGTCGGCGGCTGGCGAAGAGAATGGCCAGACGCAGCAGACGACACATATGCTCGGCAACGCGTGGCGGGACGGCATTTTGCTGGTGTAATGAGGAGAGATCGACCGCATTGGTCTGATTCAGCAGCAACGTTGCCAGTAACTTTTTCTGCGCAGGCGTGTAGCCCGGTAGATCGAGATTACGCACCAGCCAGGCGGCGTGCAGCGGCGCTTGCTTATACTCAACGCTGAGACCAATTTCATGTAAGGCGCAGGCGCTCAACAGCAGCTCCCGGCTCAGCGGCTCAATCTCCCAGCTGTCGACGACCTGATCGGCAAAGCGCGAGGCCAGTTGCGCCACCCGATTTGCCTGGTCGGTGTCGACGATAAAGCGGCGTTGAACGTTACGCAGCGTACGGGTGCGAATGTCCTGATCGACCGACAAATGCAGCATTCCGTAGACCAGACCCTCGCGAAGCGCACCGCCGGCCAGCGTCATACACTGGATATTCAGCTCGGTGAAAATGGCGATCAGAATGGCCAGCCCGCTCGGGAAGACCAGCGCCCGCTCAAGCGTCAGACCTTCAATTTCCAGCTCTTCCAGACGGCCGCACTGGATTGCACGTTGCTTAAGCTGCTGCAGCTTGGCCAGCGTTATCCGCTCATCCATGCCCTGCGCCATCATGATTTCCTGCAGCGCCTGCACGGTCCCTGAAGCCCCCACGCAGACTTTCCAGCCATGATAGCGAAGCTCATCCATCACCGGGCGCAGCACCTCGCGCGCGGCGCTTTCGGCCTCGTCGAAGTTCTCTTTGCCAAGATTGCGGTCGGTGAAATAGCGTTCAAGCCAGGTCACACAGCCCATCGACAGGCTAAACAGCGACGTCGCCTGGGCGCCAGTGCCGGTAACCAGTTCGGTGCTTGCTCCGCCAATATCCACAACCAGACGACGATCGTCGCCACCGGTCGTATGCGCAACACCCTGATAAATCAGACGTGCTTCTTCTTCGCCGCTGATGACTTGTACCGGGCAGCCCAGAATTTCCTGTGCTTTGGCGATAAAATCCACGGCGTTGACCGCCAGGCGAAGGGTCGCTGTTGCGACAACGCGGATTTGATTGTGCGGAATATCCTGCAGTCGCTCGGCAAACAGGCGTAAGCACTGCCAGCCACGCTCCATCGCTTCGGGGGAGAGATGATTGTCGCTGCTCAAGCCCGCCGCGAGGCGGACCTTGCGCTTAATACGCGTCAGCGTTTGTATACTTCCCGCCACCTCGCGCACAACCAGCATATGAAAACTATTCGAACCGAGATCAATTGCCGCATAAAGCGAGGTGGAACTGAGCATATTTTCTTAACCTGAACGACGACGATTACGCGGCGCGCCAGAACGACGCGGACCATTGCCAGAGCGTGGACGAGTCAGACGCTTAGGCGGTGGCAGCTCACTTAACAGAGCATCCGGGTTGTATTTGCTCACCGGGATGGAGTGGCTGATATAGGTCTCGATCGCAGGCAGATTCAGCGCGTACTCTTCGCAGGCAAGGCTGATCGAATGGCCGCTTGCACCAGCACGGCCCGTACGGCCAATACGGTGGACATAATCTTCGCAGTCGTCCGGCAGATCGTAGTTGAAGACGTGTGTGACCGCAGGAATATGCAGGCCGCGCGCAGCAACGTCGGTTGCGACCAGAATATCCAGATCGCCACGGGTGAATTCGTCGAGAATGCGCAGACGTTTCTTCTGCGCGACATCGCCCGTCAGCAGGCCAACGCGGTGT
>JAFACP010000216.1 GCA_023425455.1 Pseudomonadota bacterium
TCGATGTCGCCATTCGCATCGCCGATAACCCGGAACCGGGGATGATCGCCCGCCGGCTCGGGGAGTGTCGTTCGGTGCTGTGCGCATCACCGCGCTATCTTGAGGCGCACGGCACGCCGCAGCATCCAGGCGATCTGGCGCAGCATAACTGTCTGCACTACAGCTTCTTCGCCGGTCAGTCATGGCATTTTCTCACCCCGGAAGGGGAAAACACCCGTGTCGCCGTCAGCGGTAATCTTAGCGCCAGCATCTCGTCCCTGCTGATGGAGGCGGCGCTGCAGCACTGCGGCATTGCCATGCTCCCGGCGCGGGAGGCGTGCAGCGCGCTGGAGCAGGGGAGATTAGTTCCGGTGCTGACCGGGCTGACGCCTAAGCCGCTGGCCATCTACGGGATTTATCAGTCCCGTGAATACCAGCCAGCGTCGCTGCGGGTATTTCTTGATGCGCTGGCGCACAATCTGACGGTAAGCGAGCCGGGAGCCTGAGGTGGTCTATACTTACCCCTTTGTAAGCCAAAAGGAGAACGAGTATGACGATTCATAAGCACGGTTCGGCGCACTGGTCGGGTGACATTAAACGCGGAAAAGGGACGGTATCGACCGAAAGCGGCGTTCTCGATCAACAACCTTACGGCTTTAACACCCGTTTTGAAGGGGCGAAAGGGACCAACCCGGAAGAGTTGATTGGCGCGGCGCATGCGGCCTGTTTCTCAATGGCGCTGTCGCTGATGCTGGGAGAGGCGGGTTACACCGCCGACACGATTGATACCACGGCTGACGTGTCGCTCGATAAAACCGACGCCGGTTTCGCGATAAGCAAAATAGCCCTGCAATGCAACGTGACCGTGCCCTGCATCGATCCCCAGCAGTTCGACGGTATTATCCGTAAAGCCAAAGCCGGGTGTCCGGTGTCGCAGGTGCTGAAGGCGGAGATCGCTCTGGACTATACGCTGAATAAGGCCAGCTAACGCCACCTGCCGCCTGGCTCAGGGTTGATACCGCACGCTGATATCGCCGCCAGGGCGGCGATATCAGCGTTACTGCACCGGCCTTAAACGGCAACATCACCCGCAGAAGACGGCGCTAACGCATCAGCTGACATGACGCCAGCAGCGTGTGGCGCGTCCATCACTTGCCCGACATAGCGCCTGCGGCGTTTCGCAGCCGTGGGTCGCCTGCGGACACCGGTCGCGAAAGTAACAGCCAACGGGAAGCTCGCGGTTGCCGGGCAGCTCGGTTTTACGCAGCGCCAGGCGCTCATCGAGCGGTTCGCCGGTACGCGGCACGGAATCGAGAAGCAGCCGGGTGTAGGGGTGGCGCGGCTGGCCCAGCACCTCCGTGGCGCTACCCAGTTCGACGATTTGCCCCAGATACATCACCGCCACCCGGTCGCTCATATGCCTGACCACCGAGACGTTATGGGAAATCAGAACATAGGTCAGATTGCGCTGCTGCTGCAGTTTGACCAGCAGGTTGAGGATCTGCGCCTGCACCGAGATGTCCAGCGCGCTGGTGGGCTCGTCGAGCACGATAATATCCGGGTCGGAAGAGAGCGCCCGGGCAATGGCGATCCGCTGGCGCTGACCGCCGGAAAAGGCGTGCGGCAGACGGTCGAGATACTCCGGTCGAATGCCGGTCTGCAGGGCCAGCTCCGCGGCAAGTTGACGGCGTTCGCGCTCGCTGCTGCGCCGTTGTACCCACAGCGGTTCGGTGATGATGCGCCAGACCGGCAGCCGTGGATCAAGCGACGAGAGCGGATCCTGGAACACCATCTGCATCCCGCCCGTTCCCCGGGTATGGCGACAGGCACCGGTGCTGGGTTTCAGCATCCCCATCAGCAGCTGCGCCAGAGTACTTTTGCCGCAGCCAGACTCGCCGACAATTCCCAGCGTCTCCCCGCGCCGGACCTGCAGATCCAGGCCGTTGAGGGCGTGAACCTGCTGCGTCACCCGTCCCAGCCAGTTTTTACGGGCCGGAAAATTCACATGCACGCTATCGAGCTCAAGTAACACATCAGACATGACGTTCCTCCCGTTGCGGATACCAGCATGCGGTTTGCTGGCCCTCTGCGCCCGCAGGCGCCAGCTGTGGTGTGGTTGTACATTTTGCACCGGCGGCAAAACAGCGCTCGCGAAAGGCGCAGCCCCCGGGCAGACGACTGAGATTGGGCACCGTGCCGGGGATTGCCGGCAGAATTTCGCGCGGTTCGCCGTGCTCGGTGGCGCACTGCAGCAGGCCGATAGAATAGGGGTGCACCGGCCGCTGGATCAGCGTCTGCGTCGCGCCGCTTTCGATCACGCTTCCGGCATACATTACGTACATCCGGTCGCACAGCTGGGACACCACGGCCATATCGTGGCTGATAAACAGCACCGAGGTACCGCTGGCGCGGGCCTTGTGTTTTAACAGCCGCAGCACCTGCAGCTGGACAGTCACGTCCAGCGCGGTGGTGGGTTCGTCGGCAATGATCAGCTCAGGCTCGCAGGAGAAGGCCAGGGCGATCATCACCCGCTGGCGCATCCCGCCGGAGAGCTCAAACGGATAGCGATCCAGCACCTCGCGCGCGTCCGGAATTTGCATCTCTTCCAGAAGCGTAATCGCTTTTTGCCGCGCCTCGCGGCGGGAGAGCGGCTGGTGCTGGCGGATCACCTCCATCATCTGCAGCCCAATTTTGCGCGTGGGGTTTAGCGCCGTCATCGGCTCCTGGAAAATCATCGCCACTCTGGCACCGCGCCACTGGCGCAGCTGTTTTTCCGATGCGTTCAGCACATCTTCCCCCAGTAAGGTGACCCGCCCCTGGTGGATACGGTAGCTGCCTTCCGGCAGCAGACGCATAGCCAGCATCGCGGTCACCGACTTACCTGAGCCAGACTCGCCGACAACCCCGACAATTTCCCCGCGGCCGATCGCCAGTGAGACGTGGTTGAGGGCGTGGACTTCCCCGCGAAAGAGCGGGAAACTGAGGTGTAAATCCTCTATCGATAAGACCGTCTCACTCATCACTATTTTCCTCCCGATTTCGGGTCAAGCAGGTCGCGAACGCCGTCGCCAAAGAGGTTAAAACCGACGGCGGTGATCAGGATGGCTGCGCCCGGGAAGGCGCAGTACCACCACTGGTCGAGGACATAATTGCGTCCGACCGCCACCATCGCCCCCCACTCAGCGGTTGGCTGCTGCGCGCCCAGACCAATAAAGCCGAGGGTCGCAGCCATCAGGATCGCGCTGCCGATATCCAGCGACGCCTGCACAATAAGCGACGGCAGGGCGTTACGCAGGATATGCCAGCGGATCAAATGCCAGCGGGAGGCGCCAAAGGTGCGGGCGGCCTGCACATAGGTGAATTGCCGCACCACCAGTGTCTGACCGCGCGCCAGCCGTACGTAAAACGGAATGCGCACAATGGCGATCGCCAGCATGGCGTTAAACAGACTCGGTCCCAGCGCGGCCGCCAGCGCCATCGTCAGCACCAGCGACGGGATCGACAGCATAATGTCCATCAGCCGCATGATAACCGCATCACCGCGCCCGCCCAGCACCCCGGAGAAGCAGCCCAGCAGCGAACCGATGCCACCGGCGATGATCACCACCGCCAGCCCGGCAGCAATAGACTGCTGGCTACCCACCAGCACCCGGCTGAACAGGTCACGTCCTACTTCGTCAGTACCAAACCAGTGCTCAGCGGACGGTGCCTGCAGGCGCGCGGTCAGATCCAGCGCGTTAGGGTCGTGGGACACAATCCACGGTGAGACGAGCATCAGCCCCAGCATCAGGATCATAATGCTCGCGCCGGCAAGCGTAAGCGGGCTTTTACGCAACATCCACCACAGCTTTGCCCAGTCAACCCGTGGTTTACGCGCGCTAACCGTCGCGGGCGTCTCTTGCGTTAACATCATTCGGCACCTCCGCGCCCGATTCGCGGGTCGATCCACAGATAGAGCAGATCAACCACCAGATTAACCAGCACATACGCCAGCGATACCACGACGGCGAAGCCCATCACGGCCGGAAAATCGAGCGCCTGAATTGACGTGACAACCCACGCGCCCATCCCCGGCCAGGCAAAAACGGTTTCGGTCAGCACCGCGCCGTAGAGCAGATCACCCAGCGCCAGCCCGAGGACGGTAATCGACGGGATCATCGCATTCGGCAGGGCGTAACGCAGGATGATGTACCCGCCGGGCAGGCCACTGGCGCGCGCGGTACGAATATAGTCTTCACTAAGCTGCTCCAGCATGGCTGAGCGAACCTGGCGCGCGACAATGCCAAGGTGGACAAACGCCAGCGTGAGCGCGGGCAGAACCAGGTGCTGCAGCGCGTTAAAGAACACCTCGCCATTGCCCTCCAGCAGGGCGTCGATGAGATAGAACCCGGTGACGTGGGCCGGGGGATCAAGCCAGTCGTCCAGCCTGCCGCCCCCCGGTAAAATTTGCAGATGGCCGTAGAACAGGACGATCACCCCCAGTCCCAGCCAGAATGCCGGCGTGGAGATCCCGGTCATCGCCATCAGCCGCACCAGGTGGTCCACCCAGCGGTTACGGTAGACCGCCGACAATATCCCCAGCGGTACGCCGATGAGGAGCGCCAGCAGCAGGGAACAAAACGCCAGCTCGAGAGTGGCGGGGAAAAAGGCCTTCAGATCGTCCGCAACCGGTCGCCCGGTGCGGATGGAGGTGCCTAAATCACCGTGGGCCAGCGCATCCACGTAGCGGCCAAACTGGATGTACAGCGGCTGATCTAACCCCAGCTGCTGGCGAATACCCTGCACAATTTCGTCGCTGGCCCGATCGCCGGCCAGCAGACGGGCCGGATCGCCGGGGATCATGTGCGAAATAATAAAAGTAATGATACAGACACCGGCCACCACCAGAATTAACCCCCAGCAGCGCTGGCGCACAATGCTCCAGAACGTCATACACTTTCCCCCGGCGCGACGATTACTTGCTCATGGTGGCGATGTTGAAGACCTGCTCAAGCATCGGATTAAAGACGAAGCCTTTGACCTCTTTGTTCATCGCCAGCTGGTAGTTCTTCTGGAACAGATACACATAGGCGGCCTCGTCGATCACGATTTTCTGCGCCTGCTGGTAATCTTTGGTGCGTTGCGCCTGATCGGTGGTTTTCAGCGCCGCCTGCAGCAGGTTGTCGACGGCCTGGTTGTCATAGAACGAACGGTTGCCCGGCAGCCCTTTTTTGTCGGACTCGAACCAGTAGTTCATGAACATATAGGGGTCAGCAAAGTCCGGGCTCCAGTTGCCAATCGCAATGTCGTAGTCTCCTTTGCCCACGCGGTCGCGCATGGTGGCGTTAGCCAGTTTTTCCAGCCTGACGTTGATCCCAAGCTTGCCGAGGCTGGCCTGAGTGGAGAGGGCGATCGGCTCCCAGTTAGGGTCGTTATCGGAGTAGAGGAAGGTCAGGCTGGCCGGTTTGTCTTTCACCTTTTCCAGCGCGGCTTTGGCTTTGGCTTCGTCAAAATGGTACTGCATGGCGCTGGCGTCATAGCCCCACATCCCGTCCGGAATGGGGCCGCGCATCTGCTTACCGTTGCCGCTGAGGATCCCCTTCACCATGCCCTGATAGTCGGTCGCCCAGGAGACCGCGCGACGAAGGTCGACCTGATTCAGCGGCGCTTTGCTGTTGTTGAGATACAGGTAGGTGACCCGCAGGGACGGGTATTCCGCCACCGCGACTTTCCCCTCCTGCTTCAGGGCCGAGAGCTGGTCTACCGGCAGAGAGTCAGCGATATCCAGATCGCCGCGCGAGAGCTGCAGACGGCGCGAGGCGCTTTCCCCGATTATTTTTACCGATACCCGCTTAAAGTGTGGCTTGCTGCCCGCCCAGTGTGGGTTGGGAACCAGGACCAGCTGTTGACCTTTCTGCCAGCTTTTCAGCATAAAAGGGCCGGAGCCGGCGGTATGCTGCGCGAGGAACCCGCGCGCATCGTCAGCCGCATGGGCGTCCAGCACCGCCGGGTTGATGATCGAGGCACCGTCGTTTGCCAGCGTATACAGGAACGGCGCAAACGGCTGGCTTAAGATGAATTTCACCGTGTGGGCGTCGACAACCTCAACGCGCAAGTCTTTCGGAAAGGCTTCTGCCGGGCCCTGGCTGATTTTCAGCAGCCGTTCAAACGAGCGTTTTACCGCCTCAGCGGTGACCGGCGTGCCGTCGTCGAATTGCGCATTATCCTTCAGGGTGAACGTCCACTCCTTTTGGTCGTCCGAGGCTTTCCAGTTTGTTGCCAGGTCGCCTTCGACCTCGGTAGTGCCGGGCTTGTACTGGATCAGCCGCTGATAGGCCGGATAGGTCACGGTCCAGTCGTTATTATCGATGGTGACCGCCGGGTCGAGCGTTTGCGGATCGGCGGCTTTACCGATAACCAGCATATCTTTAGGGACGGCCGCCTGTGCGGCAGAAAGGCTCAGCCCCAGAGCGGCGGCGATCAGGGCAGGGCGAAACACGGAAACCAGGCTGTTTGATAGTG
>JAFACP010000306.1 GCA_023425455.1 Pseudomonadota bacterium
GTGTAATACCAGCGGGATAGCAGCCTGCTGGCGGATAGCGTCGAGGCGCGGGAAATCGAGTTTCGGTTCGCCGCGATATTTGCCGTGTGCATTGCCAATCGCCACGGCCAGCGCGTCAATGCCGGTACGGTCGATAAAATCACGCGCCAGCTGCGGATCGGTAAACAGAGATTCATCGGCATGACCGTAAAGCGCACCGCCTTCGTCGCCACCCACCGCGCCCAGTTCAGCTTCTACCGATACGCCAACGGCATGGCACATTTTCACCACTTCCTGCGTCTGGCGGATATTCTCTTCATACCCCAGCATGGAGCCATCAAACATTACCGAGTTGAATCCCAGCCGCAACGCTTGCACCACCGATTCAAAATGCAGCCCGTGATCGAGATTTAATACCACCGGAATCGCTTGACGCGCCGCTTCAAATTTCACTGTCTCGACCAGGGAATCCAGCGAGATATATTTAAAATGTACTTCGGCAATGTTGATAATAAACGGCGAACGTTCTTGTCTGGCAGCAGCAAACAGGGCGCGTAAAAAGTGCGAGTCCAGCACATTAAACGCACCTAACGCATAGTGATGTTCACGGGCATGTGCCAGCCCTTCAGCGAGAGAAATCAATGGCATAACGTTCTCCTTATTCAGCGGAACTGGCGGTATTCGTTACACAACACCAACTGTGCAGGTTCGTCTTCGTCAATCAGGCTGTAGCGGTCCAGTGGTTGTAAAAAGTGGTTATCGTGGTCGTCGTCATTGACAGAAGAGACTTCGCCAACCAGTACATCGCCAAAACCGGTTTCCGCCCAAAAGCTGTGATACAGGCCGGGCGGCAGGCAGATACTTTCGCCGGGAGACAGGCGCAACTGACTGCCTGCAGTATGTTTCTGGCGGCAGCCGTCTATCACCACCGTAACGTCACTATCAGCCGTTTGCTCGTTACTATCGGTATTCCACAGTTCAACAATTAAATTACCGCCGCCGCGATTGATAATGTCCTCACGCTTACGCCAGTGAAAATGCATTGGCGTGACCTGCGCATCGCGCACATGCATGATCTTCTCGGCGTAACATTTCACATACGGCATTCCTTTTGCTGAGCCATTACGTAGGGTAAACAGCGTCAGCCCCTGTGCTGCAAAGTTGTTGCCACCAAAAGCGGTAACATCCCAGCCGAGTTTAAGATCAAAAACCTCCTCCCACGCGGCGGTGTCGAGCTGCTGCCATTGAGCAGGCGAGAAACTGGCAAAGGGCGGCAGATGTACGTCATGTTGCGAAAAGAATTGCCGTGTATGGCCGAGAATGTTGTTTATAGCGGAGCGTTTCATCGAAAGCGTTCTCCTTAGCGGTGACCGGGCAGCTGCGCCGCCCGGCGTGTGGACTTATTTCACTGTCCAGCCTTTGTAATTGCCGACGTTGTTTTTATCGATCATCGTCACCGGGATCAGCACCGGCTCTTTAGGCGCAGGTTTGCCCTGCAAAATGTCATAACCGATCTCAACCGCTTTCGCTGCCATCACCTGGGGATCTTGCGCCGGAGTAGCGACAAACAACGAATTCTCACGTTTCAGCGCCTCTTCGGCGTCCGGGCTTCCGTCTACGCCGACAATAAAGAACTCGTTACGTTGTGCCTGTTTTGCTGCCAGATCGGCACCGATCGCGGTGGGATCGTTAATCGCAAATACGCCATCGATCTTCTGATTTGCCGCCAGCAGTCCGGTCATTACCTCCAGCCCGCCTTCACGACTGCCTTTGGCGTTCTGGTTGTCAGAGAGCACCTTGATGTCAGGATGGCGTTTAAATTCGGTCTGGCAACCTTCGACGCGGTTCTGCACGGCGGACACCGGCGGGCCGTTGATGATCACCACGTTGCCTTTGCCTTTCAGGTGATCGGTGATGTATTTACAGGCCATTTCGCCTGCCTGGGTGTTATCGGAAGTGATGGTGGCATCGGCACCTTCTGCCGCCACGTCAACCGCCACCACCACGATCCCGGCGTCTTTTGCCCGTTTCACCGCCGGGCCGATCCCTTTTGAATCGGCAGCGTTAAGGATGATCATATCGACGTTAGCGGCGATAAAGTTGTCTATCTGCGAGACCTGCTGACCCAGATCGTAGCCGCTGGAAACCAGCGTCACTTTGACGTTATCGCCCGCCAGTTTGCGTGCTTCCAGCTCCGCGCCTTTGGTGATCTGTACGAAGAACGGGTTCGCCAGGTCACCTACCGTTACGCCTATCGATTTCAGATCTTTCGCGTGGGCGAACGGTGCTGCGGCCAGCAGCGCGCCTGCACAGAGCGCGGTCACTAAGGGCTTCAATCTCATGCTGTATTCCTCATGTGTTTATGCACTTTGATGGTGTCGGGTACGGTATTTGTCGATCAGCACCGCAATGATGATCACCGCCCCTTTGATCACCAGTTGCCAGAAGTAGGAGACGCCCATCAGCGTCATGCCATTGTTCAGGGTGGCGATAATCAACGCCCCCACCAGCGTGCCGGTGATGGTCCCGATCCCGCCGACAAAGCTGGTGCCGCCGAGGATCACCGCCGCGATAGCGTCCAGCTCATAGCCCATCCCTAAGTTGCCGTTGGCGCTGTACAGGCGCGAGGCGCTCATCACGCCGCCCAGCCCCGAGAGCATGCCGCTCATGCCGTAGACGAACAGCAACACCAGCCAGACTTTGATCCCCGTTAAGCGCGCGGCCTGCATATTGCCGCCCACCGCATAGATATGAACGCCCAGGGTGGTACGACGCAGAATAAACCAGCACACCGCAATCACCGCCAGGGCGATCACCACCAGCCACGGGACCGGGCCGAGGTAGTTGTTGCCGATCCACTCGAAGTTGATGTTGGAGTTAATGACCGTCGTACCGTCCGCCAGCAGATACGCCGCGCCGCGCAGGGCGGTATAGGTGCCAAGCGTGACGATAAACGGCGGTAGCCCGGCAAACGCCACCAGCACGCCGTTGAACAGCCCCAGCAGCAGGCCGAGCATTAGCGCCGCCGGAATCGAGAGCATGGCAAATTCCGGGATCAGCGAAACCACCATCGCCGCCACCGCGGTGGTGCCGAGAATCGAACCGACGGAAAGGTCGATGCCGCCGGTCAGAATAATGAAGGTCATCCCCGCCGCCAGCACGATGTTGATCGACGCCTGACGGGTGATGTTAAGCAGGTTGCTCTCGGTGAAGAAGTTTGGCGCGATAAAGCCAAATACCGCCACAATCAGGATCAGGATCGGCAAGATGCCGACCGTTTGCATCAGGTCGCCCATCAGCATTTTTTTTGCCGTGGCGCGTTTCACCGTCTGCGGCTGGGTTGAATGAGTCATGATTGCACCGCCTTGTGGTGAGAGTCGTTCACGCCGGTTGCCAGCGTCATAATATTTTCCTGAGAGATATCGCGGCCATGAAGTTCGCCCGCGATACTGCCTTCGTGCATCACGTAGACGCGGTCGCTCATGCCGACCACCTCCGGCAGTTCGCTGGAGATCATCAGGATCGCCACCCCTTTGCGCGCCATCTGATTCATGATCCGGTAGATCTCGCTTTTGGCGCCGACGTCGACGCCGCGCGTCGGCTCATCGAGGATCAGAATGCGCGGGCCGATAGCCACCCAGCGGGAGATCAGCAACTTCTGCTGGTTGCCGCCGGAGAGCCCGCCCGCCCGCACCTGCGAATGCGGCACCCGGATATTGAGCAGGGCGATGGCATCGTCAGAGATCGACTGCGCTTTCTTGCGGTTGAGCATGCCGAAGGTGGCATCACGCTCCAGCGTCGCCATGGTGATGTTCTCCTGCGCCGCCAGCTCTAAAAACAGCCCCTGCTCTTTGCGGTTTTCGGTCAGAAAGCCGATACCGTTATCGATCGCGGCGCGGGGGGAGGGGATCACCACCGGCTCGCCGTCCACTTCGATCATCCCGCCGGTGGCTTTGCGCACGCCAAAGATCAGCTGCGCCAGCTCGGAACGTCCGGCCCCCACCAGCCCGGCGAGGCCGACAATTTCACCGGCGCGCACCTGTAAGCTACAGGGCTGCACTTTTTTGCCGTCGGTGAGATGGTGAACGTTGAGGCGCGGATTGCCGGGCGGGATATCGCGCTCTTTGTTGAACAGATCGCTTAAGGGACGGCCTACCATCATTTTCACCAGCTCGGGGGCGTTCAGCTTGTCGCGCGTCAGGCTGCCAACGTACTGCCCGTCGCGCAGGACGCTGACGCGGTCTGACAGTTCGTACACCTCCGCCATGCGGTGGCTGATATAGATGATCGCCATGCCTTCGTCACGCAGACGCAGGATCAGCTCGAACAGACGGTGAGTTTCCCGCGAGGAGAGGGCGGCGGTGGGTTCATCCATCACCAGGATACGGCTGTTGCGGTGCAGGGCGCGGGCGATCTCGACCTGCTGCTGTTCGGCGATGGTCAGCTTCATCACCAGATCGGTGGCGCTAAAGTTAGCCCCCAGCCGGTCAATCACCGCCTGTGCCTGGGCCGCCATCTCCCTGCGTTGCACCAGCCCGCCGCGCGACAGCTCGCTGCCGAGGAAAGTGTTCTCCGCGACGCTCAGGTTTGGCGCCAGCTGCATCTCCTGATAAATCAGGGAGATCCCGGCGGCCAGCGCATCTTTCGGCCCTCTGATGTGAAACGGCTGACCGTCAATCAGGATCTCCCCGCTGGTGGCGGTGTAGGCACCGGCGAGGATCTTCATCAGCGTACTTTTCCCCGCGCCGTTTTCGCCCATGAGCGCGTGGATTTCGCCGGGAAAGACCGTCAGATCAACACCCTTGAGCGCATGGAAATGGCCAAACGTTTTGGCGATATTGCGCATCTCGAGTACCGGGGTTCTGCTCATGGCGGATCTCCTGTGAATGTCGATATCCGCACTTCATCACAGCCTGATAAATGCAAAATGTCAGAAGCCGTTCATATTTGTCATAGTGCTAAATAGTTAACCTGGATCACAGTTACGCCCCTGAATCTCTTTACCTTTCACCCCGTTCCTCCCTTTACTAAGGGTTGAGTGCGCGCCACACACGACCCCGGAGCCAACATGCCATCACGCCGTCCCCCCTTTTTTGCCAGCGCCCGAGGGCGCCTGCTGATCTTTAATCTGCTGGTGGTCGCGGTGACGTTGATGGTCAGCGGCGTGGCGGTGCTCGGCTTTCGTCATGCCAGCCAGATCCAGGAGCAGGTTCAGCGGCAAACGCTGGATGACATGACCGGCAGCATGAATCTCGCGCGGGATACGGCGAATGTGGCGACGGTGGCGGTGCGGCTTTCGCAGGTGGTGGGCGCGCTGGAGTACAAAGGCGAAGCCGAGCGGCTCAGGCAGACGCAAATGACGCTGCGTCGCTCGCTGGAACAGCTCGCCGACGCGCCGCTGGCGCAGCAGGAGCCGGCGCTGGTGGCGCGCATCATCCGTCGCAGCCAGGGCTTACAGCAGAGCGTGACCGGCATGCTGGAGCGGGGACAGCGGCGGCATCTTGAGCGCAACGCGCTGCTCAGTGCGCTGTATCAGAGCCAGAGCTATCTGCGTCATCTGCAGGAGATCAACCGTCGTGACGGCAGCAACGTGCCGGACGCCCGCCAGCTGATGGAGATGGACCGCCTGATCGCCGCAGCCATCGGCACCCCGTCGCCGCGCGCCACGGTACAGCAACTCGATAGCGTCACCGCCCTGTTGCCCGGCAGTGCGGCGTTGCCTGCCGCGAATGCGGTGCTGCCCGATTTCATCGACGAGTTGCGCAAGCTGGCTCCGCTGTCGACCCGGCTTGAAGAGAGCGACCTGGCCATCAGCTGGTATATGTTCCACATCAAGGCGCTGGTGGCGATCTTAAACAGCGATATTAATCAGTATGTTGAGCAGGTGGCGCAGGCCTCCCGGCAACGTACCGCCCAGAGCCACCAGGAGCTTCGCACCATCAGCGTTTTTATCAGCGTGTTTGCCTGTCTGGCGCTGATCATTACCGGCTGCGCCTGCTGGTATATCTACCGCAATCTGGGCTCGAACCTGACGGCGATCTCCCGGGCGATGTCGCGCCTGGCCCACGGTGAGCAGGATGTCTCGGTGCCTGCCCTGCAGCGGCGTGATGAGCTGGGTGAGCTGGCGCGCGCCTTTAACGTCTTCGCCCGTAACACCGCGTCGCTTGAGCACACCACCCGGCTGCTGAAGGAGAAGACCTCGCAGATGGAGATCGACCGCATCGAGCGTCAGGGGCTGGAGGAGGCGCTGCTGCACAGCCAAAAAATGAAGGCCGTCGGGCAGCTTACGGGCGGTCTGGCGCATGATTTCAACAACCTGCTGGCGGTGATTATCGGCAGCCTGGAGCTGACCGATCCGGCCTCGCCGGACGCGTCGCGCATTACCCGCGCGCTGAAGGCCGCCGAGCGCGGGGCGCTTCTGACCCAGCGGCTGCTGGCGTTTTCCCGCAAGCAGTCGCTGAATCCGCGCGCCGTTGAGATGGGGCCGCTGCTGGAGAACCTCAGCGAGCTGATGCGCCACTCGCTGCCCGCCAGCATCACGCTGGAGATTGAAGCGCAGTCGCCGGCGTGGCCCGCGTGGATCGACGTAAGCCAGCTGGAAAACGCCATCATCAACCTGGTGATGAACGCCCGCGATGCGATGGCGGGCCAGGGCGGGACGATCAAAATGCGTACCTGGAACCAGCGCGTCACCCGCAGCGACGGGCGCAGGCAGGATATGGTGGCGCTGGAGGTCATTGACCACGGTTGCGGCATGTCGCAGGCGATAAAATCGCAGGTTTTCGAACCGTTTTTCACCACCAAACAGACCGGCAGCGGCAGCGGGCTGGGGCTGTCGATGGTGTACGGCTTTGTCCGTCAGTCCGGCGGTCGCGTCGAGATCGAAAGCGCCCCCGGGCAGGGGACAACCGTGCGGCTCCAGCTGCCGCGCTCAACGCTGCAGGCCATCCCGCGCGATGACGCGCCGGTGGCGGCGGCAGAGGCGGAATATGAACGGCTGGTGCTGGTGCTGGAGGACGAAAGCGACGTCCGGCAGACGCTGTGCGAGCAGCTGCATCAGCTGGGCTACCTGACGCTTGAGGCGGAAAGCGGTGAACAGGCGCTGAGTTTGCTGGCCGCATCGCCGGATATCACCATGGTGATCAGTGATTTGATGCTGCCGGGCGCCTTAAGCGGCGCCGAAGTGATAAACCTGGTGCGGAGTCAGTATCCGGCGCTGCCGGTGCTGCTGATAAGCGGTCAGGATTTACGTCCGGCGCATAACCCGCAGCTGCCGGACGTGGCGTTACTGCGCAAGCCATTCACCCGTGTACAGCTGGCGCAGGCGCTGCGTAAGGTGACGGCATAAACTGCGCTCTCGCCAGTGACGCCGCCCCCTGCGCACCGTTAAAGGCGGACGATGAGGCGGCGATAAAGCGGATCGCCTCATACGGCAGCGGGCGTCGCAGATGCTGGCGTATGAGGTCAATCAGCGCGTCGCGCGGAAAGGCGGGCATATCCATCACCCCGCCGCCGAGGATCACCGCATCCGGATCGAACAGGTTGACGCTGGTGGCCACGGCGCGGGCGGCATGGCCAAGCAGCGCCTGTACAAAGGGGTCATCAGCGGCGGCGCTGAAGATATCGCCGAGAGCATATTCACGCGGCTGCTGCTGATACCACTGCTGCAGCGCCAGGCCGGAGCAGACGGTTTCCAGGCAGCCGTGATTGCCGCAGCCGCAGCGGCGTGACATATCCCCCTGAGGAATATGCCCGAGCTCGCCCGCCACGCCGTGCGCCCCGGTCCACGGCGCGCCGTTCAGCC
>JAFACP010000425.1 GCA_023425455.1 Pseudomonadota bacterium
ATTTGGCGAACGCTGAAGTAACCACGCCAGCGCCACCTGCATCGCCGTCGCGTCGAGCGAATCCGCAACTGCCTGCAGCCCGGAAGATTGCAGTGGCGTAAAACCGCCAAGCGGGAAGAACGGTACGTAGGCAATTCCCTGCCGGGCCAGGCTGTCCACCAGCGCATCGTCTGCCCGGTTGACAATGTTGTACATGTTCTGCACGCAGACCACAGGCGCGATAGACTGCGCCTCGGCAACCTGCGCGGCAGTGACGTTACTCAACCCGATATGACGAACCAGCCCCTGCTGCTGAAGCTCCGCGAGGGTGGTAAACGGTTCAGCGATCGAGCCTTCCGCCGGACCGTGGGTGCTGAACATGATCCGCAGGTTGACCACATCCAGCACATCCTGCTGCAGGTTACGCAAATTGTCATGTACCGCCTGGGTCAGCGCCTGCGCGGAAAATGCCGGCAGCCACGAGGCGTCATCGCCACGTCGGGCGCCAATCTTGGTCACCAGCGTGAGGTTGTCCCTGTAGGGGTGCAACGCCTCACAAATCAGCTGATTGGTAATATGCGGGCCGTAAAAATCACTGGTATCAATATGATTAACCCCTGACGCCACGGCTTCACGCAGCACCTCCAGCGCCGCCTTTTTATCTTTCGGCGGACCAAAAACGCCGGGACCGGCAAGCTGCATTGCCCCATAGCCAAGCCGATAAACTGTACGCGACCCTAACGTCCAGGTTCCGCTTTTTTCAATACTGCTCATGTTACCTTCCTCAGTAAAAATGATCCGGGTTTACAACAGGTTCCGCGAAGGAATCATTAGTTAAGCAATAGTTAAATTAAAGTTTAATTTCGCTACGACGATATTATCTGTGTAACCTCTGCATCTATAACGGACGACCGCTATGTTGAAAAATCTGCACGTGATCACCGGTATTATCTTTGCTCTCACCATATTCTGTCTGCTGCAAGTTGTCACGGGAGGGTTGTTCTACTCTGCCGTCAGCAACGATCGCCACAACTTTCAAAACTCCGGGGTACTTAACGCCCAGCAGGAAAGCCTCAGCGACAGCGTGAATACGCTGGTTAAAACCCGCGTCACCATCACCCGCGTAGCCATCCGCTTTTTGAAAAACCAACGCGATCCAGCCTCTCTGGCGGGGATCAACAAGCTGCTGGGTACCGCCAGCGACTCACTGGGTAAGGCCGAGGCGTTGTACGCGGACTGGAAAAAAATCCCGCAGGTCGACGGACAGAATGCGGCCTTAACGGAAGAGATGCAGAAGTCCTGGGGCCAGATGCATGAAGTGATGCGCCTGTCGATTGCGTATCTGCGGGCCGATAACTACCAGGCCTACGGTGACCTGGACGCCCAGCAGGCCCAGGATGATATGGAGGCGGTATACACCCGCTGGCGTGCGGAAAACAACACCCTGCGTAACGCCGCCGCCCAGGAAAATCAGAGCAGCTTTACCCATATGCAATGGACGCTGGCGGCCATCGCGCTGGCGGTGATTGCCGTACTGGTTGTGATCTGGCTGGGGTTAAAGCATCTGCTGCTGCAGCCGTTAAAGGTCATTATGAACCATATTCGCACGATTGCCGCTGGCGATTTGACCCATGACATAAACCTGAACAGCCGTAACGAAATGGGCCAACTGGCCGCAGGTCTGCACGAGATGCAGCAGTCGCTGGTCAGCACCGTCAGCGTGGTGCGCGGCAGTACGGACTCTATCTATACCGGCGCAGGCGAAATTGCCGCCGGAAGCAACGACCTCTCCGCCCGTACCGAACAGCAGGCGGCGTCGCTTGAAGAAACCGCCGCCAGCATGGAAGAGCTTACCGCGACGGTGAAACAGAACTCCGATAACGCCCGCCAGGCAACGCTGCTGGCGAAAAATGCCTCGGATACGGCCGCGCGTGGCGGACGGGTGGTGGATAACGTGGTTCGCACCATGACCGAGATCGCCGACAGTTCACAGCAAATCGCGCACATTACCGGCGTGATTGACAGCATCGCTTTCCAGACCAACATTCTGGCCCTCAACGCCGCGGTAGAAGCTGCCCGCGCCGGTGAACAGGGACGCGGCTTTGCGGTGGTGGCGGGCGAAGTGCGCACTCTGGCCAGCCGCAGCGCGCAGGCGGCGAAAGAGATCAAAGGGCTGATTGAGAACTCGGTAAACCGGGTCAGCACCGGCTCTGAACAGGTTAGTGAGGCGGGTGAAACCATGAAGGAGATCGTTGCCGCAGTTACCCGCGTGACCGATATCATGGGCGAAATCTCCTCGGCCTCCGATGAGCAAAGCCGGGGTATTGAACAGGTTAGCCTGGCGGTGTCGCAGATGGACAGCGTCACTCAGCAAAACGCCGCGCTGGTGCAGGAGTCCGCAACCGCCGCTGCAGCGCTGGAAGACCAGTCCGAACAGCTGCGTCAGGCGGTGGCAGCATTCCGTCTGAACGCCAGTCAGGCCACGGCGCCCCGCCAGACCAGCGTAAAAGCGCCGCAGCTGCTGCGCCCTGGTGTCGCGACAGCGACGGCGAACGCTGCAGACGCCAACTGGGAAACCTTCTGACGCGCTGACGCCCGCTAACTGATCCAGCGCGTGCTATCGGGGACACTCTCCAGAAGAAAGGCGGAGAGTGTCCCTATCCCCTGCTGTTTGGCGCTGTCGGCAGGCCACACCAGATAATAGCCGTCCCCTGTCCTGATGGTCCGCGTAAAAGGCATCTGCAGCAGACCGTTTTCCAGCGCCGGAAGCGACAGCGTGATGTCGCCCACCGACACGCCAAACCCGCCCGCCGCAGCCTGATTTCCCTGCTCGAGGGTATCAAACACTTTCCCTTTGCTGATATCGAGCGTCGACGCATAGCAACTGCCCTTCAGCCAGCGCCGCCAGTCCCGGCGATCCGCGGAGGGGTGGATAAGCTCACAGGCGGCGAGATTGCTGCGCGCTTTCGCCACCAGACCCGGGGCGCACACCGGCGCCAGCCACTCATCAAACAGCCGCAGCGACCGCGTCTGCTCACCGAACTGGCCGTTGCCCAGCAGGATGGCGCAGTCGAACGGCTCATGGCGAAAATCGACCTTATCCACATCCATCCAGACGCTGGAAATATGCACCTCTGGCGTTGAGTTTTTCTCAACAAAGCGGCGCATCGTATTGAGCAGCCAGTTCAGGGTTAAGGTAGAGGGTGCCTTCAGCCGCAGCGTGTTGCGGGTGGTGCGAAACGCTTCGCAGGCGCTTTCAAGGAAAGCAAAGCCCTCCCTGATCTGCCGGGCCAGCAGCAGCCCGGCGTCCGTCAGTTCAACGGCGGGCCCTTTGCGGATAAAGAGCTGACACTGAAGGTTATCTTCCAGCGTGCGAATATGCCGGCTGATGGCACCGGGGGTAACGTGCAGGTGTTCAGCCGCCCGGCTGAACGAACCGTAAGCGGCCGCCGCATCAAAGGCACGCAGCGCATACAGGGGAGGAAGTGGCGATGACATAACAGCACCAATAGTGAGTTTAACTCACATTAGAGCGCAGGTTTTTCCGTTTTTCAATGCCGCGTCCGTCGGCAATACTCCAGCCGTCTGTCACAAAAGAGGAGCACCGCGATGGTGTTGTCATTACTGGGAGCCTATCTGCTGGCGGTACTGTTATTGCTTATTACCCCTGGCCCCGTGGTTGCGCTCATCACCCACACTGCCGTGCGAAAAGGCTACCGGCAGGCGTTTAATACTCTTGCCGGCACCAGCCTTGCGTCTCTGGTATTGCTGAGCCTGGCCGTACTGATTTTATGCGGCGTGCTGAACATTCATCCGCTAAGTCTGGCGGTTATCGGCTTTACCGGCGCGCTGTTCATCGCGCGAATGAGCGCACAAATGTTAACAGCCAGGGATGACCACGCCCACGCGTCAGCCCCGCAGGGCGGTTTTATCCGCGGCTTTTTCACCGCCCTCGCCAACCCTAAAGATATTCTCTTTTTTGTCGCGTTTTTTCCGCAATTTATCCCGGTGACGCGCCATTTTTCCCACAGCGTGGCCCTGTTGAGCGCCTGCTGGGTGACGCTCGACCTGCTGATCATGACGCTGTGGATCATGCTCATCAGGCGGTATGTTTCACCGCGATACGCCCAGGCAATTCGGCTGGCGACGGCGCTGCTGATGCTGGCCGTCGCGATATATGGCGGGTACTGGAATGGAAAAACGATATGGATAGCGCTGGCGGTCGCTTAACGCCTCCGCTTCGCGTGCCGTTCCCGGTTATCCTCCCGGGCGTCGTCAGATTTTCTCAGGGCGACATAACACGCCCCGCTGCCGCCGTGGTGCGGCTGTGCCACACAAAAGGCCTGTACCTCGTCAAATTCCACTAACCAGCGCGCCAGATAACTGCGTATGACGTTGGGGTGCGAATGGTTTTCGCGTCCTTTACCGTGAATGATAATCAGATTGCGTTGCCCGTCGCGCATGGCCTGGCGGATAAATGAGAACACCCGCTGGCGGCACTGCTCCGCAGGCTGACGTAACAGATTTAAGCTGGACTGACGGGCATATTTTCCCGCACGCAGCTTATCAATAACCCCCTGCTGAATCCCCTCCCGCCGGAAGGCCAGCGGCTCCCCGAGGGGCAACAGCTCCAGAAACCCAAGGGTTAAAAAGTTATCGAGCTGCCCGGTGTCGATCTGCTGGCGGGACCGCGTATTGCGCACCGGCTGCCAGTGCACATCGGCGCAGTGCTTGAGGGGCTGGACATCCTCCATGGCGTCAAGAAAAAGTGATTTGTCGTCAGGGTTCATGGAAATCCTCCGGCTACATCGGTTTCTGTACTATACCCGCGGCGAACGTACCTCTCAATGACCCTGCGTCAGGGGAAAACAGAGGATAATCATTGCGCAAATAATAACCCGATGAATAGATAATATATCTTTAAGATAAACTTAAATCTTACTTAACTAAAATTTTAGCGCAGATAAAACTGATAAATTTAAGTTAAAAATTCGTGAAATCAATCACCCCAAATCCTTTCATTTTGAGGAAATGGTGTTATAACTAAATATACCTGCTCCACGGATACAACTCGCGGGAATTGCGAAAGGATGCACTGCTGTGTGTACTTTAGGGTCTGTCTGATGTCGGCAGACTCTGTTTTTTTTATTTTCTCACATTTACTCTGAAATTATTTTCCGGGCTTCTCTTCGGAACTGATTAATTAATGATTCGGTTAAGGGTGTCTGACGGGAATCGCGCCGCTGGATCAAATAATAGGCGGCCTTAGGCAGCGTTTCGATAACCGGGATCATCACCAGACGGTGCGCCAGAAGTGGGTCACAGCCAAGTTCCTGCGGTAAAATGCTGAGAAAATCGCTCTTAGCCACCAGGCTAATGCAGGAGGAAAATGTTTCGCAGACAATACCAATCTTCGGTATTTGCGAACGATGATTAAACACATCCTCTAATTGCTTATAATAACTTCCGCGCGGCGTGGGCATCGTCCAGTTATAATGCAGGAGATCATTAATCGTTTTTATTCCCGTTGCCGGATGGCCTTCCCGACAAAATATCGCAAACGGTTTTTCAAACAGCTTCTCAAATGTGAACTCGTGATCGTACGGACCCTGACAATAGGTGTTAATGGTGAAATCCAGTTCTCCCTGACGTAATTCATTAATCATCGAGACCAGTTGCCCCTCCATTATTCGGACCTTGACCTGCGGATGCTGCGCATGAAAACGGGTGATCACCGCAGGCATCAGCGTTCGCGAAATGCTGGCCCCCATTCCAATATTGATCTGCCCGGCCAGCTGCCCCTGGCGCTGGCGGATATCATCCTGCGCCGCCCGCAGCTCCTCGAGGATCAGGTTGGCGCGCGAATAAAACCCCTCTCCGCATTCGGTCAGCGCCACACCTTTACTTCTGCGCACAAAAAGCTGCGCCGCCATGCCCTCTTCCAGCTCTTTGATCGATTTGGTTAGTGCGGGCTGCGAAAGGTTTAGCGTTCTGCTGGCGCCGCGAATACTGCCCTGACGGGCCACTTCCACGAACGCGCGGATCTGATGAAATTTAATCTGGAATGACATAGCGCCACCGATAACCGTTGTTTATCAGAGTAAAGAAACTGTCATCTACTTTAATGGAAACGGATATGCGAGGGTAATTCCCGAACGGTTAAAACTGTGAAAAATCGGTTAGTGATAAGTAAAAACTATCACGGCGTGAAGCAGTTCACATTTTTTAATGATGACAGGAAAAGCTATGGAGCCATTACTTCAGTACATCGGGACGTTAACCCCGCAGCTGCGCGCCTGGCGTCGCGACTTCCATCACTTTGCCGAGTCCGGCTGGGTTGAGTTCCGTACCGCCGCGAAGGTGGCGGAGATCCTGCACCAGATGGGTTATCAACTGGCGCTGGGCCGCGACGTGGTTGATGCTGACAGCCGGATGGGCCTCCCGGATGAGGCTACGCTTGCGCAGGCATTGATACGCGCTCGCGAGCAAGGCGCGCCGGAAAAGTGGCTGGCTGCCTTTGAAGGCGGTTTTACCGGCATTGTCGCCACCCTCGACACCGGCCGCCCCGGCCCGACGCTGGCATTTCGCGTGGATATGGACGCGCTGGACTTAAGTGAAGCCGAAGACGAAAGCCATCGCCCTTTCCGCGACGGTTTCGCCTCCTGTAACCCAGGTATGATGCACGCCTGCGCCCACGACGGACATACCACTATCGGCCTGGGTCTGGCGCAGGTGCTGAAGCAGTATGAGGGGCAGCTGAACGGCATCATCAAACTGATTTTCCAGCCCGCAGAGGAAGGAACCCGCGGCGCCCGCGCCATGGTCGCCGCCGGTGCGCTGGACAATATTGATTATTTCACCGCGATCCATATTGGCACCGGTGTGCCCGCCGGGACAGTCGTATGCGGCGCAGATAACTTTATGGCCACCACCAAATTCGACGCGCGTTTTACCGGCGTCGCCGCGCATGCCGGCGGTAAACCCGAAGAGGGACGTAACGCCCTGCTCGCCGCAGCACAGGCGGCGCTCGCCCTGCACAGCATCGCGCCTCATAGCGAAGGCGCGTCGCGGGTGAATGTCGGCGTTATGCAGGCCGGCAGCGGCCGTAACGTGGTCCCGGCCAGCGCGCTGCTGAAGGTTGAAACCCGTGGCGAAACCGATGCCATTAATCAGTACGTCTTTGAACGCGCCCGGTCGGTGATTGCCGGGGCGGCAACCCTCTATGGGGTGAGCGCCGACGTTCGCATGATGGGAGCCGCCACCGCCAGCGCCCCCACGCCCGCCTGGGTGAATTATCTGCGCGAGCAGGCAAGCCAGGTCGACGGGGTCCGGCAGGCCATTGATAAGGTCAAAGCCCCGGCGGGATCGGAAGATGCCACGCTGATGATGGCGCGCGTGCAGCAGAACGGCGGCATGGCGTCATATATGGTGTTTGGCACCGATTTGAGCGCCGGACATCACAATGAAAAATTCGACTTTGACGAGCGGATCATGACGGTGGCGATCAACACGCTGGCCCGTACGGCGCTGAATTTCCCATGGACGCGGGGTGTGTAATGGAGAAAAGCTACGCTTTTATCGCCGATGTTATCGACACCCGTGCCACGCTGTTTACCCGTATTGCTGATGATATCTGGGATCATCCGGAAACCCGCTTCGAAGAGTTCTGGTCGGCTGAACGGCTTGCTGGCGCGCTGGAAGAGGAAGGTTTCACCCTGACCCGCAACGCCGGCGGTATTCCGAATGCGTTTATCGCCAGCTATGGCGAGGGGAAACCGGTGATTGCCCTGCTGGGCGAATACGATGCGCTGGCGGGTTTAAGCCAGCAGGCGCACTGCGCAACCGCGCAATCGTCAACCCCGGGCGCCAGTGGACACGGCTGCGGACACAACCTGCTGGGTACCGCCGCGTTTGCCGGCGCGCTGGCGGTGAAGACGTGGCTTGAGGCCCACCCCGGCGGCGGCACGGTGCGTTTTTACGGTTGTCCTGGTGAAGAAGGCGGATCGGGAAAAACCTTTATGGTGCGCGAAGGGCTGTTTGACGATGTTGATGCTGCCGTCAGCTGGCACCCGGAGGCTTTTGCCGGCATGTTTAACCTCAGCACCCTTGCCAATATTCAGGTCGCCTGGCGCTTTCATGGCGTGGCGGCACATGCGGCGAACTCGCCTCATCTCGGGCGCAGCGCGCTTGACGCAGTGACGCTGATGACCACCGGGACTAACTTTCTCAATGAACACATTATTGAGAAAGCACGCGTGCATTACGCCATTACCGATACCGGCGGCATCTCCC
>JAFACP010000009.1 GCA_023425455.1 Pseudomonadota bacterium
GTCCTAGCCTTCAATCGGGTCAACGTCGAGAACCCACTTCACTTTGCGGGCTTCCGGCAGGGTGTTGATCAGCACCAGTGTCCCGCTAACGATATGCTGTAAGTGAACCCGGGAGGGATGCTGCAGCAGGATCTGCCAGCGAAAACGTCCGCCCCGCTTGGGTGCCATCGCCGGAACCGGCCCGAGGATCCACAGCTGGTTATCCACCAGAGGGCTGGACTGCAGCAGGTTTCGCAGCTGCTGCAGGAAGAGCGGCGCCTGCTGGTTGTTGTGATCTTCCGCGCGGATGATCACGTGGCTGGTCCACGGCGGCAGCTGCATGGCCTGGCGTTCGGCGAGAGCCTGCTCTGCGAACGCGTCATAGCCTTTGTACAGCAACGTTTGCAGCAGCGGGTGTTCCGGATGGTGGGTTTGTAGCACCACTTCACCCTGTTTTCCTGCGCGTCCGGCGCGCCCGGCTACCTGGGTATAAAGCTGGGCAAAGCGTTCTGCGGAACGGAAGTCGGCAGAGAAGAGCGCGCCATCGACATCCAGCAGTGCGACCAGAGTGACATCCGGGAAGTGGTGGCCTTTGGCCAGCATCTGCGTGCCAATCAGGATACGCGCGCCGCCGCGATGCACTTCCGCCAGCTGCTGTTCCAGCGCACCTTTGCGGCTGGTGGTGTCCCGGTCGATACGGGAAAGGGGGACGTCGGGAAAGAGAGGTGCCAGGGCCTGCTCAAGTTGTTCTGTCCCGAGGCCTACCGGCACTAAGTGGGTCGATCCGCAGGACGGACACTGGCGGGGAACCGGGCGCTGGCTGTCGCAGTGGTGGCAGCGCAAGTGACGCTGGGCCTGATGGAAAGTGTAGTAGTGGTCGCAGCGCGGGCATTCCGCGATCCAGCCGCAGTCATGACACAGCAGCGCCGGGGCGAAGCCGCGACGATTAAGGAATAAAATGACCTGGTTGCCCGCCTGCAGATGCTGGCGCATACGGGTAATTAGGGCGGGTGACAGCCCCGCCTGTACCTGTTGACCTTTCAAATCCAGCACGTGCTGGAGGGCCGGGCGTGCATTACCGGCGCGACGCGTCAGACGCAGCAGATGATATTTACGCTGACGGACGTTATGCAGCGTTTCGAGCGCCGGTGTGGCCGAGCCGAGCACGATGGGGATCTGCTCGCTGTGGGCGCGATACACCGCCAGGTCGCGCGCATGGTAGCGCCAGCCTTCCTGCTGTTTATAGGAGCTGTCATGCTCTTCATCGATGACAATGACGCCGAGATCTTTAAACGGCGTAAACAGTGATGAACGAGTGCCAATCACAATCGCCGCTTCGCCATTTTTGGCTTTCAGCCAGGCGCTGAGACGTTCACTGTCATTGAGCCCGGAGTGCAAAACCTCCACCGGGGCATTAAAGCGCTCGCGAAAGCGCGCGATGGTTTGCGGCGTCAGGCCGATCTCAGGCACCATCACCAGCGCCTGTTTGCCCTGCGCGAGGACATTTTCCAGCACGCTGAGATAGACTTCGGTCTTGCCCGAACCGGTCACGCCCGCCAGCAGCCAGGCTGAGAAGCGATCGGAGGCGCTATGAATGGCGCCGACGGCGGTCGCCTGTTCGGTGTTCAGCCGCAGGCGGTCGCCCGATACGGAAAAGCTGTCGCGCCAGTCATAACGTGCGGGCGCTTCACTGCCTAACTCGCTCAGCCCTTTCTTTCTCAACGCTTGCAGCGCGGTTTCGCTCACGTCGAGTGCTTCTGCCTGATGTCGCCAGATTTTTCCCTGACGCAGTGCCGCCAGCGCCTGCTGCTGTTTTTGCGCGCGTTTCAGGCTGTTGATATCGACCGCTTGTCCTTGCTCGGTGGCAAACCAGTACCACATTGGCGCGTGGCTGGCGCTTTTCCCCTGACGCAGCAACACCGGTAGCGCATGGAATAGAACGTCACCGATGGGATGGTGGTAATACCCGGCGGCCCACAGCAACAGTCGCCAGGTGCTGGTGGAGTAAACGGGTTCGTCATCCAGCACCTCAACGACGGCCTTCAGCTCGTTCAGCGGCAGTTCGCTTTTGTCGCTGACGGCCACCACCACCCCCACGCGCTGCTGTTTGCCAAACGGCACGGTCACGCGACAGCCCGCTTTGGCGCTCATGCTGTCTGGCAGCAGATAGTCAAAGGTGCGGGGTAGCGGAACGGGCAGGGCAACGTGAGCGACGGGCATCGAATCTTCCTGACTTGAAAAGTGGCGCGTTAGTATACACATTAGTTCACTGCGACGTGCGGATCAGTTTGCATACGCTGGTCAAATTCTGTATGATTCGCCGCCTTTGATGCGCGTTATGTCGTGTCAAAGCTTATACTATTAACATCGCGTGGTGTCTGGCGTTAGGGCTGGAAGAGCGACGCGGCCTTAACTGAGGTTCTCCCATGAAAAAAGATATTCACCCGAAATACGAAATGATTACTGCAAACTGCTCTTGCGGTAACTCTATCCAGATCCGCTCCACCGTGGGTCACGATCTGAACCTGGACGTGTGCGGCAAATGCCACCCGTTCTACACTGGTAAGCAGCGTGATGTTGCAACCGGTGGCCGTGTTGACCGCTTCAACAAGCGTTTCAGCATCCCGGGCGCGAAGTAAGTTTCCCGAAAAAAGGCACCGCAAGGTGCCTTTTTTGTCTCTGTTGTTCAGTATTCCCACGTATCCGGGTCGATACCCAGTTCACGCATGATCACCTTTGCCTCTTCCGGAATTTCATCACTACGCTCTTTGCGCAGATCGTCATCGTTTGGCAACGGTTGACCGGTAAACGCGTGCAGAAACGCTTCGCACAGCAGTTCGCTGTTAGTTGCGTGGCGCAGGTTGTTCACCTGACGACGCGTACGTTCATCGGTGAGGATCTTCAACACCTTCAGAGGAATGGAAACCGTAATTTTCTTTACTTGTTCACTCTTCTTACCGTGCTCAGCGTATGGGCTGATATATTCGCCGCTCCATTCAGCCATGAGATACCTTTAATCCTCTCAGTCATTAATTTGAAGGAACAAAACCTGTAACCCGGGGTTTTGTACCGTAATCCTGCGTAGTTTACCGTAGAGACGATACCGTGGCACGGATATTGCCGCCGCAGCGTGTACTAAAGCATATAATTTTAACGGCTATTTCGGCATTGCTCAATCTATACGCAAAGAAGTTTAGATGTCCAGATGTATTGACGTCCATTATTTCAATGTTTACTCTGGTGCCTGACTTTTCACCTAATTAGCCAGGAAGCCTTCACCATGACGCGTAAACAGGCCACCATTGCAGTGCGTAGCGGATTAAATGATGACGAGCAGTACGGCTGTGTTGTCCCGCCGATCCATCTCTCCAGCACCTACAATTTCACCGGATTTAATGAACCTCGCGCGCATGACTATTCGCGCCGCGGCAACCCAACGCGTGATGTTACCC
>JAFACP010000459.1 GCA_023425455.1 Pseudomonadota bacterium
TGTTCAGGCGCTGCTTGCTGAACATGATGTGCAAATCATCATCACTGACGACGGACTGCAACACTACGCCCTGGCGCGTGATAAAGAGGTTGTGGTCATTGACGGCGTTCGTCGGTTCGGTAACGGCTGGTGGTTGCCAGCAGGGCCAATGCGTGAGCGCGCCTCGCGTCTGAAGACGGTTGATGCGGTTATCGTCAACGGGGGCGAAGCCAGAGCGGGTGAAATTCCGATGCGCCTGCATCCAGGGGAAGCCGTAAATCTGTTGACCGGCGAGCGCCGCGCTGTTTCGGCATTGCCTGCGCTGGTGGCAATGGCTGGTATCGGTCATCCGCCGCGTTTCTTCGCCACGCTTGAGCAGTGTGGCGCCCGGCTTGAAAAGCGCGTCCCGCTGGCCGATCATCAGGCGCCGGAGCCGGGGCAGATTGAGGCCCTTACTGCGCCCGGTCAGACGCTGATCATGACCGAAAAAGATGCCGTTAAATGCCGCGCATTCGCCAGGGCTCACTGGTGGTACCTGCCGGTTGACGCTGAGCTCAGCGGCGAGCAGCCGGAACGTTTGCTGAAGGAACTGATGGCGCTGGTGCATTAACAGCATTCGCGGTTCCGGAGGTGCTTTGACTGACAGGAAAACGCATGCCTTTACCGCAACTCTCGCTAACCGCTGCACGCAATTTACACCTTGCGGCGCAGGGGCTGCTTAAAAAGCCCCGTCGCCGCCCGCAACCCACCGATATCCTTTCTACCGTGCAACGCATGTCGTTGCTGCAGATCGACACCATTAACATTGTGGCGCGTAGCCCCTATCTGGTGCTGTTTAGTCGCCTGGGACACTACTCCCCTCAGTGGCTGGATAATGCACTGAGTGATGGGGAGCTGATGGAGTACTGGGCGCACGAAGCCTGTTTCCTGCCGCGCAGCGATTTTGCGCTGGTGCGTCATCGCATGCTCTCCCCTGAGAAGATGGGCTGGAAATACCGTCATGAGTGGATGCAGGCGCATGCGGCCGAAATCGAGCAACTTATCGCCCATATTCAGAAGAACGGCCCGGTACGCTCCGCTGATTTCGAACATCCGCGAAAAGGAGCCAGCGGCTGGTGGGAATGGAAACCGCAAAAACGTCACCTTGAAGGGCTGTTTACCTCCGGTAAAGTGATGGTGGTGGAGCGACGTCACTTTCAGCGGGTATATGACCTCACTCACCGCGTAATGCCCCACTGGGACGATCGGCGCGATTTTCTCGCTCAGGATAAGGCTGAAGCCATCATGCTTGAGAACAGCGCCCGCAGTCTGGGTATTTTCCGCCCACAGTGGCTGGCGGATTACTATCGTCTGCGGCAACCCGCCGTACAGCCTCTACTGGAAAAGTGGCAACAGACGCAGCGTGCGATCCCCGTCTCAGTGGAGACGCTTGGTGAGATGTGGCTGCACGCGGATTTACTGCCGCTGCTGGCGCAGGCGCAGGACGGCAAACTGCAGGCAACCCACAGCGCGGTGCTTTCACCGTTTGACCCTGTTGTCTGGGACCGTAAGCGGGCCGAGCAGCTGTTTGATTTTCGCTACCGTCTGGAGTGCTACACGCCGGCTGCAAAACGTCAGTACGGGTATTTTGTGCTGCCGCTACTGCACAAAGGGAAGCTGGTCGGGCGGATGGATGCCAAAATGCAGCGTAAAACCGGCGTTCTTGCGGTGATGTCGCTCTATCTTGAAGAGGGGATAAAGATCACCCCGGGGCTGGAAAAAGGGTTATCGTCAGCCATCAGTGATTTTGCGGCCTGGCAGGGTGCCTGCCGGGTCACGCTGTCGCGCTTACCTGACGGTCTGTTTACCGCCTGTCGAAGTGGCTGGGAAATAGACACTGACTGAAAAAGGAATGTGGTAAGCTCTGGCGATTACCCATATGGAGGAACTATGGATCACCGTTTACTTGAAATCATTGCCTGCCCGGTATGCAACGGCAAGCTGTACTACAGCCAGGATAAACAAGAGCTGATTTGCAAACTGGACAACCTGGCCTTCCCGCTGCGCGACGGTATTCCTGTCCTGCTGGAAAATGAAGCCCGTTCGCTGGTGGCTGAAGAGAGCAAATT
Source organism: Pseudomonadota bacterium (assembly GCA_023425455.1). Classification (GTDB taxonomy): domain Bacteria; phylum Pseudomonadota; class Gammaproteobacteria; order Enterobacterales; family Enterobacteriaceae; genus Enterobacter. The sequence goes on from JAFACP010000459.1 coordinate 2,088, forward strand.
ATGAGTTTTGTCGTCATTATTCCTGCGCGCTATGCCTCAACGCGCTTACCGGGTAAACCGCTGGTTGATATCAACGGTAAGCCGATGATTGTGCATGTTCTTGAGCGCGCGCGCGAGTCAGGGGCCGATCGGGTGATTGTTGCCACCGATCACCCAGACGTGGCGCAGGCTGTGGAAGCCGCCGGCGGTGAAGTGTGCATGACGCGGGCCGATCACCAGTCCGGGACCGAGCGCCTGGCTGAGGTGGTCGAGAAATGCGGTTTTAGCGATGAGACCATCATCGTCAACGTGCAGGGCGATGAGCCGATGATCCCGGCGGTGATTATCCGCCAGGTGGCGGACAACCTGGCCCAGCGCCAGGTCGGAATGGCGACGCTTGCCGTGCCAATTCGCCATGCTGATGAGGCGTTCAACACCAATGCCGTTAAGGTTGTACTGGATGCGGAAGGCTACGCGCTCTATTTCTCCCGCGCGACTATTCCGTGGGATCGCGATCGCTTTGCCGTTTCGAAAGAGACCATTGGCGAGTCGTTGCTGCGTCATTTGGGGATCTACGGCTACCGGGCAGGGTTTATCCGCCGTTATGTCACCTGGGCGCCAGGCCCGTTAGAACAGATTGAAATGCTTGAGCAACTTCGTGTGCTCTGGTATGGCGAAAAAATTCACGTTGCGGTGGCGCAAGAAGTGCCGGGCACCGGCGTGGATACGCCCGAAGATCTTGAGCGCGTGCGCGCGGAAATGCGTTAGTTTTGTCTGCATCCCCTCCGAAAGAGGGGATGCTCCCGCCTGGCTATTTCTCTCTTTTCTTTTCCATAATTGATCTCATTCGGGTGACATCTCTTGCCCGTGCGCTCATTATAAAAGCAGTAGTCTTAATGGGGGTAATCTCATATGGAACAGCTGCGTGCCGAAC
>JAFACP010000106.1 GCA_023425455.1 Pseudomonadota bacterium
CTCCAGCAGCATAATTAAATCGACGGCCAGCTTGACCTCATCGGGTGCATTTTCCAGTGACATCTTTGTCGCTCCTGTTATCGGGTCAGACGTTCAATTACGCGCTCAATTTCATCCAGCGCCTGACGGCAGCGGATGATGCGGCCTTCCAGGGCGCTGACCTCACGCAGCAATCGCTGCTGCTCTTCCAGCGTCTCGCTGTTGTTCAGCCGTGCTTCGCGCTCGCGCTTCATCTCAAACAGACGGCGCGCAAACTCCTGGTTCTCCAGCCGCTTGCGCTGCCATTTACTCAGCCCCGGCGAGGCGCGGTCCCAGGCGCGCAGCGGCCAGGCGGCGATTTCGCGGTGCAGGGCGGTGATCTGCGCGGTAAGATGCTCCGCCAGCCAGGCGACCTGCTGTTGCTGGTCACCCGCAACCGCGTGGCGCAATTCATCGAGGTTAGTTTGCGCCTCAGCAAGATAATCCTGGATTACGGTGCTGCGTGTGCGAAAAAGCTGTCGGTCAAAGCGCGGCTGCAGGGTGGCATGTCCCATCAGCGGCGCCGCCTGCGCGCGCAGCGTTGTCAGCTGATTTTGCAGGGTCTCCAGAAGCAAGGCTGTTTTCAATGCGCTCTCCAGTGGTAAAGTAGCCGTTCAGTTTGATAACGATTCGCATTATGCAGCGTACTATTTTAATCATCATTGGCTGGCTCGCGGTAGTGCTTGGCACGCTGGGGGTGGTGTTGCCGTTACTGCCTACCACTCCGTTTATCCTGCTGGCGGCGTGGTGTTTCGCCCGTTCGTCGCCGCGCTTTCACCACTGGCTGCTGTACCGCTCGTGGTTTGGCGGCTACTTACGCCACTGGCAGCAGTACCGGGCGATGCCACCTGGCGCAAAGCCGCGGGCGATTGCGGTGATCCTGATAACCTTCGCCCTTTCATTATGGCTGGTTAACATGATGTGGGTACGGATCCTGCTGCTGGTCATTCTGACCTGTCTGCTTATTTTTATGTGGCGGATCCCGGTGGTTGATGAAAAGCAACAAAAGCGCTGAAGCCCTGTCATGACGGTTGCAATTATTGCGCGCAGCCAGTAAATTCGACCGTTTTCGAGCACAGGTGCGCCTGGTTAAAGGTTAAACAATTGTTACTTTGACCAACCTTTATGCGCGCTGTGAGTAACACTGTTTCATTTAGGCACAAACCGATGACCGCAACTGCACAGCAGCTTGAATATCTGAAAAACAGCATCAAAAGTATCCAGGATTATCCGAAGCCTGGCATTCTTTTCCGTGATGTCACCAGCTTGCTGGAAGACCCGAAAGCGTACGCCCTCAGCATTGAACTGCTGGTAGCGCGTTATAAAAACGCCGGGATCACGAAAGTCGTAGGCACCGAAGCCCGTGGCTTCCTGTTCGGCGCACCTGTTGCGCTGGCCCTCGGCGTAGGCTTTGTGCCGGTGCGCAAACCGCGCAAGCTGCCGCGTGAAACCATCGCCGAAAGCTATGAGCTGGAATACGGCACCGATCAGCTGGAAATTCACGTTGATGCCATCAGGGCCGGCGATAAAGTGCTGGTGGTGGACGATCTGCTGGCTACCGGCGGCACGATCGAAGCGACCGTGAAGCTGATCCGTCGTCTGGGTGGTGAAGTGACCGACGCGGCATTCATCATCAACCTGTTCGATCTGGGTGGCGAACAGCGCCTCGAAAAACAGGGTATTACCAGCTACAGCCTGGTGCCTTTCCCGGGTCACTGATCCCGATGTTCACAACCTCGCTCAATGGGTGAGGTTGTGATAGCATTCCCCTCCATAAATTCACCTTCCAGCGTTGCAGAGCCTGCTCATGAGTTATCAGGTGTTAGCCCGTAAATGGCGACCACAAACCTTTGCTGACGTTGTCGGTCAGGAACATGTGCTGACGGCCCTGGCGAACGGCTTGTCGCTAGGTCGCATCCATCACGCCTATCTTTTTTCCGGCACTCGCGGCGTCGGTAAAACGTCTATTGCCCGTTTGCTGGCAAAGGGGCTTAACTGCGAAACCGGGATCACCGCGACGCCGTGCGGCGTCTGTGACAACTGTCGTGAAATCGAACAGGGGCGTTTTGTCGACCTGATCGAAATCGACGCCGCTTCGCGCACCAAAGTGGAAGACACCCGCGATCTGCTGGATAACGTTCAGTACGCGCCCGCGCGTGGCCGCTTCAAGGTCTATCTGATCGATGAAGTGCACATGCTGTCGCGCCACAGTTTCAATGCCCTGCTGAAAACGCTGGAAGAGCCACCCGCACACGTCAAATTCCTGCTGGCGACGACCGATCCGCAGAAGCTGCCGGTGACCATCCTGTCGCGCTGTCTGCAGTTCCATCTGAAGGCGCTGGATGTCGAACAGATCCGTGCTCAGCTTGCGCATATTCTCGATGAAGAGAAGATTGTCCACGAACCGCGCGCCCTGCAGCTGCTGGCGCGTGCGGCAGACGGCAGCCTGCGCGATGCGCTGAGTCTGACCGATCAGGCGATTGCCAGCGGTGATGGCAAACTCTCGACCGAGGCCGTGAGTACGATGCTCGGCACGCTGGATGACGATCAGGCGCTGTCCCTGATTGAAGCGGTGATTGCCGCCAGCGGAGAACGCGTGATGTCGCTGGTTAACGATGCTGCCGCCCGTGGCGTAGAGTGGGAGGCGCTGCTGGTGGAAATGTTGAGCCTGCTGCATCGCGTGGCGATGCTGCAGCTCTCCCCGGCGGCGATTGGCGCTGAAATGGCGACCATCGAGCAGCGAATGCGCGAGCTTGCCCGCACGGTGCCGCCTGCCGATATTCAGCTCTACTACCAGACGCTACTGATTGGCCGCAAAGAGCTGCCTTTCGCCCCCGACCGCCGGATGGGCGTCGAAATGACGCTCCTGCGCGCGCTGGCGTTTCATCCGCGCATGCCGCTGCCAGAGCCGGACCTGCCGCGAGAGTCATTTGCCCCTGTCGCTCCGACGGCGGTGATGTCGCCGCTGCAGGTGCCGCCGACGCCGCCGCCACAGCCGCAGCAAAATGTGCCGCTGTCGGATGCCACCAGTTCGCTGCTTGCCGCACGAAGCCACTTGCAACGTGCGCAGGGAGCAACCAAAGCAAAAAAGAGTGAACCGGCAGCGCCTG
>JAFACP010000126.1 GCA_023425455.1 Pseudomonadota bacterium
TCGGTCAGCACGGTTCCCTCTTTTTCCAGCGCGTTCACCGCAGGTGCCCAGACGTAAGCGCCGTCAATATCGCCCCGCTGCCAGGCGGCGATGATAGCTGGCGGCTGCAGGTTCAGAATCTGCACCTGGTCCGGCCTGATGCCCCAGTGCTTCAGCGCGGCCAGCAGGCTGTAGTGGGTGGTTGAGATAAACGGCACGGCGATACGTTTGCCAATCAGATCCTCCGGTCGGGTGATGTTTTTCTTCACCACCAGCGCCTCTGAACTGCCGAGCTGCGAGGCCAGCAGAAAGACTTCTATCGGCACCTGCTGGCTGGCCGCCACCGCCAGCGGGCTGGAGCCGAGGTTGCCAATCTGCACGTCGCCGGAGGCTAACGCCCGCACGATGGCCGCTCCGCTGTCGAACTTACGCCAGTCGACTTTCGCCCCGCTCTCTTTCGCGAAGGTGTTATCCGCCTGCGCGACTTTCGCCGGTTCAGCCGAGGTTTGGTAGGCGACGGTCACCTCTACCGCCTGCGCCTGAAATGCCCACAGCGCCAGCGCGCCGAGAAGTGTGATTCGCGATGAAATTGCCATGTTGTCTGCTCCCCTTGTTGTTATGGAGGCAGTATTTCCGGCGGCAGCATTTTGATAAAGGAATAAAAAGGCATCGCTCATGCCGAATCGTTTTTAGAAAAAAAGCGGCAAAGGATAGTCAAAAAATGGCGACGCGCTTTATTGCAATTTTGTTACATCCGTTACATAACCGCAGCCGCAGGATTGCCAGCCCGACGGCAACGGGCATCATAGAGCGATGATGTCGTAAAGGGTGCTGAGATGATCAAAGTGGTGCTGGTGGACGACCACGTGGTGGTCCGTTCCGGGTTCGCCCAGCTGTTAACGCTGGAAGATGACCTGCTGGTTGCAGGTCAGTTCAGCAGCGCGGCGGAGGCGTGGCCGGTGCTGTCGCGCGCCGATATTGACGTGGCGGTGATGGACGTCGCCATGCCGGATGAAAACGGCCTCAGCCTGCTCAAACGCCTGCGCCAGCAGCGCCCCGCCTTTCGCGCCATTATTCTCAGCATCTACGACACCCCGGCCTTTGTGCAGAGCGCCCTCGACGCGGGTGCCAGCGGCTATCTGACCAAACGCTGTGGGCCGGAAGAGCTGGTGCAGGCGGTCCGTTCCGTCGGCATGGGCGGCCATTATCTGTGCGCCGACGCGGTGAAAGCGCTGCGCGGCGGCGAACCGACGCCGAAAGTGCTGGAGACGCTCACCCCGCGCGAGCGCGAGGTGTTTGATCTGCTGGTGAAAGGCGAAAGCGTCAAGGAGATTGCCTTTGCGCTTGAGCTGAGCCACAAAACGGTACACGTCCACCGCGCTAACGTGCTGGGCAAACTGCAGTGCAACAGCACCATTGAGCTGGTGCACTTCGCCCTCGACCATCAGCTGCTGACGGGCCACTGATGCGACGCACGGTCCGGCATCTGATCCTGTCGTTGTTCATTATGCTGGCCTGGGGCACCGGCTGGCTGATGCTGTGGACGCTCAGCTTTTATCTGACCCACAACGGCCAGCAGGCGGTGCTGTTTCTGCCGCAGGGCGTCTGGCTGGCGCTGCTGATTTTGCTCTCCCGCCGCTACTGGCCGGCGTTAATTGTGCCGGTCCTTGCCGCCATTGTCTGGCTGTACAGCGAGCAGCTCCTCACCCGTCTGCCGATCCTGCTGGCGCCGCTGGCGGGCATATTCAGCCCCTGGCTGGCCCAGCGCTACTGGCACCGCTTTCCGCTTTACTGGCAGCGGCTGTCGATCCTGATTGCCGCGGTCAGCGTCAATGCCCTGCTGCAGACCCTGCTGCTGTCGCCACTCATCGACAGCCCGGCCACCCTGCTGCTGCTCGCCTCGTTCACCGGCGGCGTGCTGCTCACGCCGTTTGTCTATCTGGTGTTTGAGTTTTTACGCCAGCAGCATCGCTACCATCTGCTGGGGCTGGACACCAGTAACCCGCCGCTGCGAACGTCGCTGATCGTCTGGTGCAGCCTGTTTTTTATTATCGGTATCGGCACGCAGATGGCGCTCTCCCCGGCCCTTGAGCGCCTGCTGCTGATCGTGGTGTTTCTGCCAAACGTGGTGATGGCGTGGAAGTTCGGCTGGCAGGGCGGCGTGCTCTCCGGGCTGCTCGGCAGCATGATGATCACCATCGCCCGTCAGATTGGCGTGGGGTTTAGCGACCTGCTGGAGCTGGAGATTTTTCTCGCCACCCAGTCGCTGCTGGGCATCGGCCTGGGGATCGCCATCAGCCGTCAGCAGCAGCTGGCGATGAACCTCGACCGCTACCGCCACCGGCTGGAGACCGAGCTCCAGGCTCGCCGGGCGCTGGCGGAAAAGCTGATCCACAGCGAGGAGGATACCCGCAAGCAGCTGGCGCGCGAGCTGCACGACGAGATTGGCCAGAATATTACCGCCATTCAGATCCAGTCTCAGCTGGTGAAACGGGCGGGAGATACGCCGCTGGCGGTGGAGGCCGCCGGGCACATTAACGAGCTGGCGCGACGCATTCACCACTCGACGCGCCAGCTGTTACGCCAGCTCCGCCCGCCGGTGCTGGATGAGCTGTCGCTACAGGATGCGCTGCACCATCTGGTGAACGAATTCGCCTTCACCGAGCGCGGAATAACCTGCCGTTTCGACTACCGGTTAGCGACGCCGCCGGCCAGCGAAACGCTGATCTTTACCCTCTATCGCCTGCTGCAGGAGCTGCTCAACAACGTCAGCAAACACGCCGGGGCCAGCGAAGTCACGATCCTGCTCTGCCAGCGCGCTGAGCGGTTGCATCTCGAAGTCTGCGACAACGGCAGCGGCATCGACCCGCACCACAG
>JAFACP010000461.1 GCA_023425455.1 Pseudomonadota bacterium
CCCACGCTGATTACCAGCAGCGACGATCTCATGAAACAGGGTATCCGCGTGATGCGTGAGTACCTGACTAAATACCCAAATCAAGCGCTCGGCCTGCATCTTGAAGGCCCATGGCTGAATATGGTTAAAAAAGGGACGCACAACCCAAGTTACGTGCGTAAGCCGGATGCCGAACTGGTTGATTTCATGTGTGCAAATGCCGATGTGATCACCAAAGTGACGCTGGCGCCTGAAATGACAGGCCCGGAGGTGATAAGCCAGCTGGCGGCGGCAGGGATTGTGGTGTCAGCGGGCCACTCTAATGCCACGCTGAAAGAGGCGAAAACCGGCTTCCGCGCCGGGATCACCTTCGCCACGCATCTTTATAACGCAATGCCTTATATTACCGGCCGCGAACCGGGTCTGGTTGGCGCGATTCTGGATGAGCCGGACGTTTACTGCGGTATTATCGCAGACGGACTCCACGTCGATTACACCAACATCCGCAACGCCAAACGCCTGAAAGGCGATAAGCTGTGCCTGGTAACCGACGCAACAGCACCCGCAGGGGCAAATATTGAGCAGTTCATTTTTGCCGGTAAAACAATATACTACCGCAATGGACTGTGTGTGGATGAAAACGGTACGCTCAGCGGTTCAGCCCTGACGATGATCGAAGGGGTTCGTAACCTGGTTGAACATTGCGGAATTGCGCTTGATGAAGCGCTGCGCATGGCAACGCTCTACCCTGCGCGCGCGATTGGCGTAGACAAGCAGCTCGGCGGAATTGCACCAGGTATGGTTGCAAACCTGACGGCCTTCACACACGATTATAAAATTATTAAGACCATCGTTAATGGTAACGAGGTCATCACTGAGTAAGTAAAAGTATGACACCAGGCGGACAAGCTCAAATCGGTAATGTCGATCTCGTTAAACAACTTAACAGCGCGGCAGTTTATCGCCTGATTGACCAGCACGGGCCAATCTCACGAATTCAGATAGCCGAACAAAGCCAGCTTGCTCCCGCCAGCGTGACAAAAATTACCCGTCAGCTCATTGAGCGCGGCCTGATCAAAGAAGTCGATCAGCAGGCCTCCACCGGGGGGCGCCGCGCGATCTCCATCATCACCGAAACCCGCAATTTTCAGGCAATTGGCGTCCGTCTGGGCCGCCATGACACCACCCTTACGCTGTACGACCTGAGCAGCAAGGCTATCGCCGAAGAGCATTATCCCCTGCCGGAACGTACTCAGGAGACGCTGGAACATGCGCTGCTGAATACCATCGCGCATTTTATTGAGACCTGTCAGCGCAAGATCCGCGAACTGATTGCCATTTCAGTTATTCTGCCGGGGCTTGTCGACCCGGAAAGCGGCGTCATCCGCTATATGCCGCACATCCAGGTAGAGAACTGGGGGCTGGTCGGGGCTCTGGAAAAACGTTTTAAGGTGACCTGCTTTGTCGGGCATGACATTCGCTCTCTGGCGCTGGCTGAGCACTATTTTGGTGCAAGTCAGGACTGTGAAGACTCTATTCTGGTGCGCGTACACCGGGGAACCGGGGCGGGAATTATCTCCAATGGCCGCATTTTTATCGGTCGTAACGGTAACGTCGGTGAGATTGGCCATATTCAGGTCGAGCCTCTCGGCGAACGTTGCCACTGCGGTAACTTCGGTTGTCTGGAAACTATTGCCGCCAATGCGGCCATTGAACATCGCGTTCGTCACCTGATTGAGCAGGGTTATCAAAGCCGGGTCACGCTTGACGACTGTAAAATCGGAACTATTTGCAAAGCCGCCAATAAAGGTGATGCGCTGGCCTGCGAAGTCATTGAGCAGGTCGGTCGCCATCTCGGTAAAACCATCGCCATCGCCATTAACCTGTTTAATCCGCAAAAAGTGGTGATCGCCGGTGAAATCGTCGAAGCAGAAAAGGTGCTGTTGCCGGCTATCGAAGGCTGCATTAACACCCAGGCGTTGAAGGCGTTTCGCCAGAATTTGCCGGTGGTACGTTCAACACTCGATCACCGTTCTGCGATTGGCGCCTTTGCGCTGGTAAAACGGGCGATGCTCAACGGTATTCTGCTGCAGCATTTGCTGGAAAGTTGATCGGGTTTTATAGTAACGCCTTCTTTTTTTGATGTCGGAAAATCCATGACCATTAACAATGTAATTTGTGATATTGACGGCGTGCTGATGCACGATAACGTTGCCGTGCCAGGTGCTGCCGAGTTTCTTCACCGCGTCATGGACAAAGGAATGCCGCTGGTTTTACTGACTAACTACCCTTCTCAGACCGGCCAGGATCTGGCCAACCGCTTCGCTACCGCCGGTATTGAGGTGCCGGAGAGCGTGTTCTACACCTCGGCCATGGCCACCGCTGATTTTCTGAAGCGTCAGGAAGGGAAAAAAGCCTATGTGGTGGGTGAAGGCGCGTTAATTCACGAGCTCTACAAAGCCGGTTTTACCATTACCGATGTCAACCCGGATTTTGTGATTGTGGGTGAAACCCGCTCGTACAACTGGGAGATGATGCATAAAGCATCCTACTTCGTCGCCAACGGCGCACGGTTTATCGCGACCAACCCGGATACACACGGCCGCGGTTTTTATCCGGCCTGCGGCGCACTCTGTGCCGGGATCGAAAAGATCTCCGGACGTAAGCCGTTCTATGTCGGTAAGCCGAGCCCGTGGATCATCCGCGCGGCCCTGAACAAGATGCAGGCACATTCAGAGCAAACGGTCATTGTCGGCGACAATCTGCGCACGGATATTCTGGCGGGCTTCCAGGCCGGACTTGAAACTATCCTGGTCCTCTCCGGCGTCTCCACCCTCGACGATATTGATGCTATGCCATTCCGCCCAAGCTGGATATACCCGTCGGTCGACGAGATCGACGTCATTTGATGCCAGACCACGCCACACGGCGTGGTTTTTCATTTTCGCCCCCTAAAAATAAAATCACATCTAATAAAAAACGTCATTTATTGAATAATCCTCAATAAAACCGTTCACTCCATACTCTTTTTTCAACATTCAGCAATCAGCATTGCACTATTTCCGTTCTGGTCAGTAAAAACCTTGCACACCCTCCTGCTTTGCGGCATTTTCATAAGCAAGCAACATTACAAAGCAACAGGGTTAACGGAGAAGGTTATGTGTTCAATTTTTGGCGTACTGGATATTAAAACTGACGCAGTCGAACTGCGTAAAAAAGCACTCGAATTGTCCCGCCTGATGCGCCATCGTGGCCCGGACTGGTCCGGCGTCTACGCCAGCGATAAAGCCATCCTCGCACATGAACGTCTGTCTATTGTCGACGTCAACGCCGGTGCACAGCCGCTGTATAACGAGAAAAAAACGCACGCGCTGGCCGTCAACGGTGAAATCTATAACCACCAGGCGCTGCGCGCTGAGTATGGCGATCGCTACGCGTTTCAGACCGGCTCTGACTGCGAAGTGATCCTGGCGCTGTATCAGGAGAAAGGCCCGGGGTTCCTCGATGAACTTCAGGGTATGTTTGCCTTCGCCCTGTACGACAGCGAAAAAGATGCCTACCTGATTGGCCGCGATCACATCGGGATCATTCCTCTTTATATGGGTCACGACGAACACGGTAACTTCTACGTGGCGTCAGAGATGAAAGCGCTGGTGCCGGTTTGCCGCACTATCAAAGAGTTTCCGGCAGGCAGCTACCTGTGGAGCAAGGACGGCGAAATTCGTTCTTACTATCAGCGCGACTGGTTTGAATACGACGCGGTAAAAGACAACGTCACCGACAAAAACGAGCTGCGCCAGGCGCTGGAAGACTCCGTAAAAAGCCACCTGATGTCTGACGTGCCTTACGGCGTGCTGCTCTCCGGTGGTCTGGACTCCTCTATTATCTCCGCGGTCACCAAAAAATTCGCCGCACGCCGCGTTGAAGATCAGGAACGCTCAGAAGCCTGGTGGCCACAGCTGCACTCCTTTGCCGTTGGTCTTGAAGGCGCTCCTGACCTGAAAGCTGCGCAAGAGGTGGCAAACCACCTCGGCACCGTGCACCATGAAATTCATTTCACCGTGCAGGAAGGTCTGGATGCGATCCGTGATGTCATCTACCACATTGAAACCTATGATGTGACCACCATTCGCGCATCCACGCCGATGTACCTGATGTCCCGTAAAATCAAGGCGATGGGAATCAAAATGGTGCTGTCCGGCGAAGGTTCCGACGAAGTGTTTGGCGGCTATCTGTACTTCCATAAAGCGCCAAATGCGAAAGAGCTGCATGAAGAGACCGTACGTAAACTGCAGGCGCTGCATATGTTCGACTGCGCGCGTGCCAACAAGGCGATGTCTGCCTGGGGCGTTGAAGCACGCGTTCCGTTCCTGGATAAAGCCTTCCTCGACGTGGCAATGCGCATTAACCCACAGGATAAGATGTGCGGTAACGGTAAAATGGAAAAACATATCCTGCGCGAATGTTTTGAATCCTACCTGCCGGCAAGCGTCGCCTGGCGCCAGAAAGAGCAGTTCTCTGATGGCGTAGGTTACAGCTGGATCGACACCCTGAAAGAGGTGGCGGCGAAACAGGTTTCCGATCAACAACTGGAAACTGCAAGCTTCCGCTTCCCGTACAACACCCCGGGTTCGAAAGAAGCGTACCTGTACCGTGAGATCTTCGAAGAACTGTTCCCGCTGGCCAGCGCCGCAGAGTGTGTTCCGGGCGGTCCGTCAGTGGCCTGTTCTTCCGCGAAAGCGATTGAATGGGATGAGTCTTTCAAAGCGATGAACGATCCGTCAGGACGTGCTGTTGGGGTGCACCAGTCAGCGTATAAATGATCGTCAGGATCGCCAGCAGGCCCTTCGGGGCCTGTTTTTTTTGCCTCGTATTTTGAGGCACAAAATCGATTAATGACCAATAATTGCCGATTATTCGGCCACGCTGTTCGCAACCTAACCAAACAGTCACATTCCGGCCATTTTCGATGAAAAAGGTGTTGACGCTGCAAGGGTCTATACGCATAATGCGCCCCGCAACGCCGATAAGGTAACGCGAAAAAAGATGGCTACGTAGCTCAGTTGGTTAGAGCACATCACTCATAATGATGGGGTCACAGGTTCGAATCCCGTCGTAGCCACCATCTTTTTGCGGGAGTGGCGAAATTGGTAGACGCACCAGATTTAGGTTCTGGCGCCGCAAGGTGTGCGAGTTCAAGTCTCGCCTCCCGCACCATTCCCAGGTAAGCGTTGCACGGATGGGGTATCGCCAAGCGGTAAGGCACCGGTTTTTGATACCGGCATTCCCTGGTTCGAATCCAGGTACCCCAGCCATATTTCTTCGATTTGCGGTTCTCCGCGGTATTGGGGTATCGCCAAGCGGTAAGGCACCGGTTTTTGATACCGGCATTCCCTGGTTCGAATCCAGGTACCCCAGCCATCGAAGAGTGCAGTCCTGGCTACGTAGCTCAGTTGGTT
>JAFACP010000188.1 GCA_023425455.1 Pseudomonadota bacterium
CTCCAGAATGGCAGAAAAATACCGTAGCTGAAGAAGTAGGTGAAATAGCTGAGCGCCAGCCAGCGCGTGGAATGCAAGACCATGAATCCCTCCCGAAATGGAGGCGATAGTCTGGCGTTAAACACGGGGCGACGCAAGTATGCAGTTAACAAGGAATTAACACGCTGAACCCGCGGAACTGACCGCGATGGTCAGCGAAAACGCTGTTTTTTCATCCCCGGAAAGCATCACCAGACCCGGCTGCCCCGGCATGCGATGGGCGTTCACGGGATGGCTTTGGGGTTCAAGGCAAAGAAATGACTGACCCGACATTCTGAACAGCATCAACCAGGGGGTTTGCGAAAGAAGCGTGATGCACATCTCATTATTTCGCACAACCGCCCGTCCTCCCCAGCCGGAATAACAGCTATTCAGCCACGCATCGCGTCCGTATTGCGGTGAATGGAAATCCGCATCCGCAGGGATCTCCCCCGTCCATGGCAGCGGTAAGTGGTTTTCCCCTTCTGGCCAATAGCCGCTGGCGCTGAACTGCGCGGTATAGCCGGGTTCGAAAAAGAACCACGGATGAAACCCCAGCCCGTACAGCATCGGCTCTGATCCGCGGTGGGTCAGAATCAGAGAGGCGTGGAGCAGATGATCGACAAGCTGATAAACCAGCTGCGCCTGATAGTTGAACCCGCAGGCTTCCGCGCTGAATAGCTGCAGCTCACACCCGGTGGCGGTGCAGGACACCACCCGCCACGGCTTAAGCCACCCATCACCATGCAGATAGAATGAGGCATCGCGCGGACTCGCCGGCAATACCACCTCACGCCCGTGGCTGAAAAATCGGTTCCCGGCGACCCGGTTTGCCAGCGGCAGCATCGGGAACAGCGACGGCTGGCCCGCCGGAGCAAGTAACACGGGGCGCTGGAACTGTGTCGAGAACAACTGATTTATTGCTCCACCCTGCGGATCAACGCGCATCCGAAGATACGCGTTTTCCAGCGTGAACGCCTGCGCCATCAGCGGGCCTGCTCCTGCTCAGTCCCCTGCACCACGCCGTGTCGCTGTGCCAGCTGAGCTTCCAGCGCCTCCAGCGTTACCCCTTTGGTTTCCGGGACATTTCGCAGAATAAAGACAAAGCCCATCGCGCAGATAACGCCGTACAGCAGGAAGCTCCCCGCCGCGCCCAGCCCGGCATTCAGCAGCGGGAAGGTATAGGTCAGCAGGAAACAGGCCACCCAGAGCGCCAGTGTCCCCAGAGAAATCGCCATTCCACGAACCCGATTCGGGAAGATCTCAGAGAGCAGCACCCATGTCACCGGCGCCAGCGTGAGGGCGTAGATCGCAATCGCCGCCAGAACCAGGACCAGCACCGGCCAGCCCATGATCCCCAGCGCATAAGCGCCGGCAATCAGCACATAAATAACGGTAAGACCGCAGGCCCCCAGCAGCATGAGTTTGCGGCGTCCAAGCCTGTCCACCAACGGCAACGCCGCAAGGGTAAAGACCAAGTTGATAATGCCGGTCGCGACGATAGATTTCAGCGTGCTGTTGATATCAAAGCCCGCCGAGGCAAAGATCTCCTGCGCATAGTTAAAGATGACGTTGATGCCGCACCACTGCTGAAACACCGCCAGTACCATCCCAATAATCACCACCGGCCTGACCTGCGGAGCAAGCAGCGCCGAATACGAGACCTTATTGTTGTCTTTAACCAGCGTCCGGGCGATCTCCTCCAGCGTGCGGCTTGCATAGGCAGCAGAGCCTATACGTTCAAGGGTCGCACGCGCGCGCTCAGGTTTTCCTGCTTTCATCAGCCAGCGCGGCGATTCAGGCACCAGAAACATCAGAACCAGAAAGATCAGCGCCGGAAGCAGCTCTGCGCCGAACATCCAGCGCCAGCCCGTTTGACCGTTCCAGCTATCGACGAGGGATTGCTGGGTGGCCGCGCTGGCGACAGGATCGGCAATCATCAGATTGACCAGCTGTGCGGCCAGCACGCCGATCACAATGGTCAGCTGGTTAACCGAGACAAAGCGTCCGCGCTTTTCCGCCGGGCTGACTTCAGCGATATAGAGAGGACTGAGCGCCGAGGCCAGACCAATACCCACGCCGCCGACAATGCGCCAGATAACAAACATATCGAAATTGTTCGCCAGTGCCGTGCCCAGCGCCGATGCGCTGAACAACAAGGCCGACAAAATTAAGGGGATTTTGCGTCCGAGACGATCGGCGCACCAGCCGGAGATGAGCGCGCCAAACACACACCCCGCCAGAGCCGAACTCATCGCCCAGCCAGAGCGGGCAGGGTCGGTAATCGAAAAGTATGCTTCATAAAATGGCTTCGCACCGCCAATCACCACCCAGTCGTAGCCGAACAATAAACCACCGCAGGCTGCCACCAGACAGATAGTCCAGATGTAGCCATTTTTAAGATGTGTCTGCGCGTTATTCATGTGGATTCCTCTATCAGGGAAACGCAGGGAACAGTAGGGTTTGGGCGGGAGACCCGCCCGGTAAGGTTCAGGCAAAAATGCCGCATCGCTGCGCATGCAAAATAAGGTGCGCTTTATCATGCGCAGGATTTATCGCCAGCAGCTGCTGCATCGCTCTGTCGCTGGCTGACGCATTTCC
>JAFACP010000225.1 GCA_023425455.1 Pseudomonadota bacterium
TGGCGCACCGTGGGAGTCGTGAGTACCGGCTTTGTTTGGCGAACCGAAGCCAATGATGGTTTTGCACATCAACAGGGACGGTTTGTCAGTCACCGCACGCGCTTCTTCTACTGCACGTTTAATCGAGTCAGCATCGTGACCATCAACGCCACGTACAACGTGCCAGCCGTAGGCTTCGAAACGTTTGGCGGTGTCATCGGTGAACCAGCCTTCAACGTGACCGTCGATGGAAATGCCGTTGTCGTCATAGAACGCAACCAGCTTGCCCAGCTTCAGGGTACCGGCCAGGGAGCACACTTCGTGTGAAATGCCTTCCATCATGCAGCCATCGCCCATGAACGCGTAGGTGAAGTGGTCGACGATATCGTGGCCAGGACGGTTGAACTGCGCCGCCAGCGTTTTTTCGGCGATCGCCATGCCTACCGCATTAGCAATACCCTGTCCCAGCGGGCCGGTGGTGGTTTCAACGCCGGCGGTGTAACCCACTTCCGGGTGGCCCGGGGTTTTGGAGTGCAGCTGGCGGAAGTTTTTCAGCTCGTCGATTGGCAGATCGTAGCCCGTGAGATGCAGCAGGCTATAGATCAGCATTGAGCCGTGGCCGTTAGACAGTACGAAACGGTCACGGTCAGCCCATGCCGGATTCTGCGGGTTGTGGTTCAGGAAATCACGCCACAGGACTTCGGCAATATCAGCCATCCCCATAGGGGCGCCCGGGTGGCCGGATTTGGCTTTCTGTACTGCGTCCATGCTCAGCGCACGAATAGCATTAGCAAGCTCTTTACGTGAGGACATTTTAACTCCAGATCGGACTGTTAAAGGCCATGCCCTTGACGACAGCGCGTTTTGGGCTACGCCGGAAAAAAGTGCCAACAATGTAACCCAAGCGGCTGGGCATGTACATGGACCATTCTTTTGCAGCTTAAGAAATCTCTGGATCACGCTCGCATGTTGCGCAATCCTCTCGCCCGCCCCGGTTTATATTCCTTATACTTAGCCCGAAACCGGCTTCGCTGGCGGTGAACATTTCAGATTTATTCAGATTAACGAGTACGGAAGCAATCTCATGAAAATGCGTGCAATAGTGCTGGCCCTCGGTACAACGCTCCTGCTGAGCGGCTGTCAGACAATGGATTCAAACGGCCTGCTGACCTCCGGTGCCGAAGCGTTTCAGGCTTATTCACTGAGCGATGCCCAGGTCAAAACCCTGAGCGATCAGGCCTGTAAAGAGATGGATGCCAAAGCGACCATCGCGCCGGCCAGCAGTAACTACACGCAGCGTCTGAACAAAATTGCCTCCGCACTGGGCGATAACATCAACGGCCAGCCGGTAAACTACAAAGTCTACGTCGCAAAAGATGTCAACGCCTTCGCGATGGCCAACGGCTGTATTCGCGTCTACAGCGGGCTGATGGACATGATGACCGATAACGAAGTCGAAGCGGTGATTGGCCACGAGATGGGCCACGTTGCGCTTGGCCACGTCAAGAAAGGGATGCAGGTGGCGCTTGGGACCAACGCGATTCGCGCGGCAGCGGCGTCAGCGGGCGGTATCGTCGGCAGTTTGTCACAGTCGCAGATCGGCGATATGGGTGAAAAACTGGTCAATTCGCAGTTCTCCCAGCGCCAGGAATCTGAGGCGGATGACTACTCCTACGATCTGTTGCGCAAACGCGGTATTAATCCGGCGGGTTTAGCCACCAGCTTTGAAAAGCTGGCCAAACTGGAGGCTGGCCGCCAAAGCTCGATGTTTGACGATCACCCGGCCTCAGAAGCCCGTGCTCAGCATATTCGTGACCGCATGGCCGCTGACGGAATTAAATAAACAGCACCGGAGGCAATATTGCCTCCTTTTTTATCGCACAGAGTGTTAATTAAAGCGCACGAATCGTTAATTATTCTATTTACGGCATTCAGGGTTTTATTCGATATCTATTTTTGCGAAAGCGTAATGTTTTTTATTTTATATTTACAG
The DNA here is from genome assembly GCA_023425455.1 of Pseudomonadota bacterium. GTDB lineage: Bacteria > Pseudomonadota > Gammaproteobacteria > Enterobacterales > Enterobacteriaceae > Enterobacter. The sequence continues at coordinate 1,973 of JAFACP010000225.1, forward strand.
CCGCTTTTCTCTCTTTCAGATTCGCGTCTGCCAACATATACAATATGTCTACCCCTCTGCGCGCAAGGCCTTAGCCGATGCCGCCTCGCCGGAAACATCCCGCCACATAATGATTGCAATCATTTACCATTCAGGTAACTATCCATCACGCAGCAACACAATTTGATATTATCCAGAAAGAGAAGTTCCCTTCGTGAAAAAAGAATTATCGTTAATCGCTTTAAGTTTATTCGCCGCATTACCCGCTTTTGCAAGCCAGCAATCTGACAGCCAGGGTTTTATTGACGACAGCCATTTAAATCTGTTTTTACGCAACGCCTATATAAGCCGTGACTACCATCAGGGCCAGCAGGATAAGGCCGAGTGGGGACAGGGCATTATCGCCACCTTCACCTCCGGCTATACCGAAGGCGTGGTTGGTTTTGGCGTGGACGGTATCGCGCAGTATGGCGTGCGTCTGGACGGCGGCCGCGGCAAGAGCGGCGCCGGTGGCATCGACTTCTTTAAGCAGGAAGACGATGGCCGCGCGAAATCCGACCTCGCGAAGTTTGGCGCAACGGCCAAAATGCGCCTCTCCAACACCGTACTGAGTTACGGCAACCAGCGCCCTGAGCTGCCCATTGTCAATGCTGACAGCTCCCGTCTGCTGTTCGAAAGCTATACCGGCACCCTGTTGACCTCAAAAGAGATTGACGGTCTGGAAATCAACGCCGGGTACTTCACCGACGAGCAACGCAAAAGTGACGACCGCCACGACAGCGGCCTGAAAAGCCTCAGCTTCGGTGGCGCAAGCTACCAGCTCAACGATCGGCTGAGCGGCGCCCTGTATGCGTCACACGTTGAAGAGGTTCTGAACAAGCAGTATCTCGGTCTCAATTTCAAACAGCCGTTCAGCACCGGACAACAGCTGGTACTGGATTTCAACGGTTATAACTCCCGGCTTGACCAGGGCTACGCCGACAGCCTCGATACCGGGCGCAGCAACAGCATCTGGAGCATGGCCGCGAGCTACATCCTGGATGTTCATACCTTTAAAGTGGCCTATCAGCAGAGCAGCGGCAGCACCGGTTATCACTACGGGAGCTATCGCGATCGGGGTGGCGTTGGCGACGGCGGGAACACCATCTGGCTGGCCAACTCCTACTGGTCGGATTTTAACGGTGAAGATGAGCGCTCATGGCAAGCCTCTTACGCGCTGGACTTCAGCGGCCTCGGTCTGCCGGGTCTGAGCTGGACCACCGCTTACGTGCGCGGCGACAACATCAGGACTGCTGAAACCAGCAACGGCAAGGAGCATGAATGGTTTAACCAGATCCAGTACCAGGTGCAGGATGGCCCGGCGAAAGATCTGAAGCTGAAATTACGCTATTCGGTACTGCGTGTTTCCGCGAACGCCAGCGACTACAATGTCGGTGGCGACGAGATCCGCGCCTACGTGGAATATCCGTTTAACGTCTTCTGATGTAAAAAGCCGGGTGGCGCTTTCGCCTTGCCCGGCAATAACCTCGCGTCAGTACAGGGTCTTCTGCGGTGGCCCGGCAAACGTCAGCGCACCTGTCTGCCCCATCCGTACCTCCACCACCGACGGCCCCGGCATGGAAAGTGCCTCAGTCATGACGGCCTCAAAATCGTCCACCCGCTCCACGCTCCACGCCTGGATGCCGATGGCCTGCGCCAGCAGGGTGAAGTCCGGCGTGTGCAGCGCGTTATAATACTGACGCCCGCCGAAATACTTATCCTGAATACCGCGCATCACCCCGTAGCCGCCGTCGTTCATCACCAGCAGCGTCACGTTAGCTTTCTCCTGAGCAAGCGTCGCAAGTTCGCCCAGATTCAGGCTCAGGCCGCCGTCGCCCACCAGCCCCACCACCTTACGCTGCGGATTCGCCAGTGCTGTACCAATCGCCATCGGCAGGCCCATGCCAATCGCCCCCGCCAGAGAGTGAATGTTCATCAGCGGGCCGTTGGCACGGAACAGGCGGCTACCCCACAGGCTGCCGGAGACGGTGATATCACGCACCAGCAGGCCATTTTCCGGCAGCGCTTTCTCGATGGCGTCGTTAAGCCTGGCATAGGCGCCACACTGCTCGCGCAGCCCCTGCACCGCTTTCGCAACCGCCTCCTGCAGCTGGGCATCCCATTGCGGATTGCCCCATTCGCGGCCCTCTGCTTTCTCCGCCAGCGCACTCAGCAGCGCAGCGCAGTCGGTAATCAGGGTGTTATCCATCAGATAATTACGGCTCGCCGCTGCCGGGTCGATATCAATCTGTACGCGCGGATGCGGCAGCGCCAGCGTCCAGGATCGGGTTTCATTGCTGCGCAGGCGTGAACCCGCCACCAGCGTAAAATCACACCGGGCGATAAGCGCCTCGACCGACGGCGAATTATGGAACGCCCGCAGGCTGGCGCGATGGCTGTCCGGCAGCACGCCGCGCGCGTGGGTGCTGGAAATCACGGTGATCCCCGCATCCGCCAGTTTTCTCACGGCTTCAGCGCTCCCGAGCGCGCCGCCGCCCAGCCACAGCAGCGGCTGTTTCGCCTGCTTAAGCTGCGCCCACAGCGCATCGACGACCGTGGCGTCAACGCCTGCAACCGAAGCCGGTTTCACCGGCGCCGTCACCAGCGACAGCGGAATTTTCGTCCCCTGAATATCAATCGGGATTTCAACCGAGACCGGCCCGCACGGCGGCGTCTGCGCCTCCTGAATGGCTTTATGCAGGATAGCCACCGCCTGGCTGGCATTGCTGATGCGGTACGCCCGCTTCGAGCTGGCCTTCAGGAAGGTGAGCTGGTCGCGGGTTTCATGGATAAACCCGGTGTCGGCATCAAGCCACGCTTTCTCCACCTGCCCGGTCAGGTGCAGCAGCGGCGTATTCGCATTCAGTGCCTCCACCAGCGCACCGACCGCATTGCCCGCCCCCGCGCCGGTGCTGGTCAGCGCCACGCCGAGGCCGGAAAAACGCCCGTGAGCGTCGGCCATGGTGACGGAGCCCGCTTCGCCGCGCGCGGGTATAAAGCGGATGTTGCCGCGCTGGCCCACGGCGTCGGCGATCGGCAGGTTGTGGATGGAGATGACGCCATAGATGGCCTCAACCTGATACTGCTCCAGCGTTCTGGCGATGGCGTCGCCGACGGTTATCATTTCGCTCATTGCTCACCCTTTTCTCAGTCACACCAGTGGTTGACGCTGTTACCCGTCGCCAGATAAATGCTCTTTTGCTGCATCCAGGCCTTCAGCCCCTGAATACCCTTTTCGCGGCCCAGACCGCTCTCTTTAACGCCCCCGAAGGGGGCCGAAATGGCAAACACTTTGTAGGTGTTGATCCACACCGTGCCCGCTTCCAGCTGCTCGCTCAGGCGCAGGGCACGTCCGCTATCGCGCGTCCAGATCCCGGCCGCCAGGCCGTACACCGAGTCGTTTGCTTCACGGATAAGCGTGGCGTCATCGCCAAACGGCATCGCTACCAGCACCGGGCCGAAGATCTCCTCCTGGCAGGTCCGCGCGCTGTTGCTGAGCCCTTCAACAATCGTGGGCAGGAAGAAGCTGCCGTTTGTCAGTTGTGGATCGGCAGGGATCGCCCCGCCGCACAGCACCCGGCCACCTTCACGCTTCGCCAGCGCGACATAGTCCTGCACGCTCTGGCGATGCCTGTCGTTGATAAGCGGCCCGACATGGGTGCCGTCGGTAAACGGATGCCCGACGCGCAAAGCGCGGGTTAGCTCCAGCAGCCGTGCCATCAGCGGCGCGTAAATGCTCTGGTGGATAAACAGTCGCGAACCGGCGATACACGCCTGCCCCGCCGAGCTGAAAATGCCGTAGCAGATCCCGCGCGCGGCCTGCTCAATATCCGCATCCTCCAGCACGATGGTTGGCGATTTGCCGCCCAGCTCCAGCGAGGCCGGGATCAGCTTTTCCGCCGCCACGTGCGCCAGATGGCGTCCGGTGGTGGTCCCGCCGGTAAAGGAAATTTTCCGCACGCGAGGGTGGCGCGCCAGCGCATCGCCAATCACCGAGCCTTTGCCCGGCAGCACGCTCAGCAGCCCGGCAGGCAGCCCGGCCTGCTCAAAAATACGCGCCAGCTCCAGCGCCATCAGCGGCGTGGCTTCGGCCGGCTTGAGGATCACCGCGTTACCGGCGGCAATCGCCGGGGCGACTTTTTGCATTTCGCTGGCAATCGGGGAGTTCCACGGCGTGATGGCCGCCACCACGCCGAGCGGCTCATAGCGGCTCAGGGTCAGCAGATCAGGCTGGCGCGGCGTCGGCAGCTCGCCTTCCAGCAGCTCGCAGGCGGCGGCAAAGTAGCGCGCCGTTCCCGCCGCGCTCATCACCAGCCCGCGCGCTTCCGCCAGCGGCTTGCCGTTATCGCGGCTCTGCATCTGCGCCAGCTCGTCCACGCGGGACTCAATCAGATCGGCAACCTTATGCAGGATCTTCGCGCGGACGTGCGGCAGGCTGCCGCGCCACGCGGGGTCGCGCCACGCGCGCTCTCCGGCGTCAATCGCCTCCTGCAGATCGTCCAGGCTTGCCGAATGCAACGTGGCGTTGAGCGAACCGTCCGCCGGGAAGTGGCTCTGCATCGGGTTACCGCCGCCGTGTCGCCACTGGCCGCCAATACATATCTTTAGCGCTTCCATGGTGGCTCCTCAGCGTTGCGCCAGTTCACGGCAGGCGCGTACCGCGCTGAGAGCCGCCAGGGTGGAGGTTTTCGGGTTGCTGGCCAGCGGCAGGCCGCTCAGCACCAGGTGGAACTCACCGAACACGCCTTCAGCGTGCAGCGTGTGGGTATTGCGTGTTGTTGCCGGGTCGACCACCAGCTGTACGCGGGTCTCATCCAGGCCAATCCCGCCGAGCGCCACGGTCGCCGCCACGTTGGCGTTGGCCGGGAACAATCGCGCCGCCTCGCGGGCGCTGCCTTCAAAAAAGACCTGTGCAACTGACACTGAATTAAGATCGATAAGCTGCTCGGCGTGGCTGCCGCGCCAGCTGGCCGGGCTTTTGCGCGACTGGTAGGTAACACGCTCCAGCCCGCCCTCTTTTGCCGCCGCCAGCCCGTCGATTCCCGCCACCGCCCCGGAGAGCAGCGTCAGTTTGCCGCCCGCACTGAGCAGGCGCTGCTCCAGCGCGCTGTCCGCCAGCGCGCCGGTGGAGATCGCCGCCAGATGCCAGCCACGGCGCAGGATCTCTTCGCCAAACTGCGCCACCGCCTGCTGGCTGGCGCACTCCAGCACCAGATCGGGCGTTTCCGCGCAGTCCAGCGGCGAGTTCAGGGCCGCCACCGCACCGCCAAATTGCTGGCGAATCGCAGGGTGGTGCGGTTCGCGCGCCACAATCCAGCCGATAGCCACGCCGGCGGGCAGACGCGCAATCACCGCCTGCGCCATGGCGCCAAAACCAATTAACATGATCTTTTTCATGACCTGTCCTTACAGATGACGGCAAAAACCGCCGGAAACGTCCAGCGCAGCCCCGGTGGTAAACGAGGCCAGCGGCGAGGCGAGAAACAGCAGCGCCTGCGCAGGCTCCTGCGGCCTCCCGAGGCGCGCCATCGGAATACCGCGCTTACGGGCGATCGCGGCCGTCCACTCCGGCCAGCTCTGGCTTTTATCGTCCCGGTTTTCAAAACGACGCTGCCACTGCCCGGACTCCACCATCCCGAGCAGAATGGAGTTCACGCGAATGCCTTTGCCCACCAGCTCTTTCGAGAGCGTCAGCGTCATATTCAGCAGCGCCGCGCGGGCGGCGGAGGTGGCGATCATGTGCTCCTCAGGCTGCAGCGCCAGCAGGGAGTTCACACAGGTGATGGACGCGATGTCCGACTGCTCCAGCTGGGCCTGAAAGGCCTGTACCGGGTTGATCACCCCGAACAGCTTGAGCTCAGCTTCATGCAGCCATGCTTCGCGCGGGGTGTCGCTGAAGTGCGCCACGTAGCCCTGTCCGGCGTTATTGATCAGCATGTCCGCCGCGCCAAAGCGGGCCTTCACCGCAGCGGCAAACGCCTGCACCTCACCGGCATTCAGCACGTCGCAGCGATACGAAAAAATCTCCCCGTCGGGGTATTCGTTTTGCAGCGCGGCATGCGCGCTGGCAAGACGGTCCGGGTTGCGGCCGCAGAAGGCGATTTTTGCCCCCTCGCCCAGCAGCAGGCGCAGGGTCTCAAAGCCAATGCCAGAAGAGCCGCCGGTGACTACCGCTACGCGCCCGTCAATTTGTGCATTCATCGCGCACCTCTTCGTTAATGCGTAAAAGCTGTTGGTTAAAAAACGCGTCGTTATCGAGATAGCTGGCGTGCCCGGCCTGCGGAATGGCGGTAAACGGCATGCCGTAACGCAGCGCCAGCCCCTGCACCAGTTCCGGCTGGGTAATGGCGTCCTGTTCGCCGCACCAGACTTCAAACCTGCCGGAATAGCGCTTCAGCCAGCCGTGAATATCGTCATGCGCCAGCATCCATGCGGCGGCGAGGTAGCCCTCCGGGCGCAGTCTGCGCATCCCGGCTGCCACGGTGGCGATATCGTCCGCCCGCGCACCGGGGCGCAGCAGCTTCGCGGCGCGGGTTTGCGCCAGAATCTCACCGCCCAGCGCCATCTGCTGCTCGCGGTTACGCCAGACCTGCTCACGTTGTTCCGCTGCCGCCTGGCCATAGCCCTGCGCGGCATCCGCCAGCACCAGGTGCTGCACCCGCCCGGGGAATTTCGCTGCGAAAGCGCTGGCGACCAGCGCCCCCAGGGAGTGCCCCACCAGCACCGCGCGCCAGACGCCCGCCCGGTCGAGCATCGCCGCCAGCGCATCGGCATAATCACCGGCGTTTGCCCGCGCCACCGCCAGCATCGGGCTTTCGCCGTACCCGGGCATCTCCCACGCCAGCACGCGAAACCCCTTCAGCGGCATCTGTTTATGCCACGATGCCGCGCCAGAGCTGATGCCATGCAGCAGCATCAGCGGCGTGCCCTCCCCTTGTTCACGAAACCCCGTCATAGCGTCCCCTTAATTACGTTTTACTTTCGACAGCGGATGATCGGCTGGATAGGTCGGGATATTCGGCTTCTTCGTTCCCAGCATCACGCACATCAGCGCCTCTTCTTCGCCGTGGTTAAACAGCCCGCGATAGATGCCGGGTGGGACGGAGATCAGATCGCGCTCACGCAGCACGGTTTCGGTGTAGTTCTCACCGTCCTGGATCATCAGGGTGATCTGCCCTTTGAGCATGAAGAACACCTCCTCCACGTCGTCGTGCAGGTGCAGCGGCCCTTCGCATTTCGACGGCAGCACCATGGTGGAGAAGGTGAAGTTTTCCGCAGCCACGGTGTTGGTGTCGCTCGCCACGCCCGTTGCCCCGGTACCGATGTAGCGCATCTGCGCCCGGCGGTATTTCGGGTCAAAATCAGCCTGGAACTTCAGTGCGTTCCAGTCGTACTTGCGGCCTTCGAAGCGCGCAATGCGCGACTCGACCCACTCCTCCATGCTCAGATGGTCAGGTTTGATGCCTGGTGTTGCAGTTACGGTTGAATCAGTCATGACACTCTCCTCAGTAACGTCTCAGCAGCGGCAGTAACAGGACGCAGCCCACCGCCGCCATCACCGCCAGAAAAATCAGCCCGGAATCCATGCTGTGGGTGAAGGCGATTAACGCCCCCATCACCGCTGGCGACAGCGCGCCCGCAAAGTTTCCCAGCCCGTTGAAAATGCCGCCCGCCGTGGCGCTCACCCGGGGATGGGTGGCCTTTGCCAGCAGGGCGAAAATATTGGGCGCGCCGGTCCCCCACATAAAGGTGCTGAAGCTCATCGCCGCGATAATGGTCAGCGGCGTATCAAGGTGCATGACCGCTGCAAGCCCTGCCGCCGCTCCCGCCATTGAGATAAAGCAGGCCGCCGCACGCTTATCGACTTTGTCCGAGAGCCAGGCGCCGATCACCTCGCCCGCCAGCATGGCGATAAACGGCATCGACGACAGCCAGCCCGCGTGCTCCAGGTGAATGCCTTTGCCTTTGATCAGGTAGCCCGGCAGCCAGCCGTTGATGCCCCACAGGTAGGTAAGAAAGGCGATGTTAAAGATGCAGATGATCCAGAAGTGTGGGCTGACAAACAGCTCGCGCCGCGCCGCACGCCGCTCATCCTGAGACGCCTGTGAGGTCGCAGGCTTCGCATCCAGACGGATCCCACGCAGGCCGATGCGCACAAACAGCAGCACCGGCACGGTCAGCATCGCCATCACAAAGAAGGTGCTCTGCCAGCCGAAGCTGCTGAGCAGCCAGAGGGAGAGCGGGAAACCAATCGCCGCGCCTACCGGCGTACCCAGCAGCCAGAGCATGGTAGCGCGGGCCTGCAGGCGCTGCGGGAAGTTATGCCGCACGATGGCGAAGGCCAGCGGGAACAGCGGCCCCTCGGCCACGCCGAGCAAAATGCGCAGCACGATCATCACCGTGTAGTTATGGGTAAAGCCCATCGCCACCATCAGTACGCACCACACCGCCATCATCCCGGTGAGCAGGTGCAGCGGGGCAATTTTGTCGCCTAAGCCGCTTAAAAAGACCGATGAAAAACCGTAGCTCAGCAGGAAGGCACTCATCAGAATGCCGAGGCGCGTGGTGTCAAAATCAATGCCCATCGCCTGCTGAAAATGGCTGTCAGAAAACAGCGCCGCAATGCTGATTTTGTCGAAAAACGCCAGCAGCACGCAGGCCAGCAACGACAGCGGGATGGCCCAGCGCACCGCTTTTTCGGGCGTGCGGGTGCCCTCACCGCTGCCCTCAACCGGCGCGGTGTTGGTTTCGAATGTGGTCATCTCTCCCCCTACGGGTGCGGGTTAACTATCGCAATGACATCAGTGCAAAGGTCGGGTCGGCCAGCGGCACGCCGGACAGATCTCGCCCGGCCGCCATCCAGCGTTTCGCCAGCTTCACGGTGCGCGGATCGTCGAACGCCACCAGCTGCGCCAGCCGTCCGTTCGCATCCAGCGAGAAGAACAGCGAATCTTCACGCGCTATCGTTGTGCTTCCCGGCTGCGGAATGCCGAGGATCTGGATATTGTGCTGGTATTGATCCGACCACAGCCACGGCGCGTCGTCGTAGCCGGCCGCGTCCGGGTTGAGCATCGCTCTCGCCGTCGCCACCGCCTGGTTCTGGGCAAAAGCCCACGACTGAATACACAGGCCGTAGTGATGATGCTGAGCGACAT
>JAFACP010000466.1 GCA_023425455.1 Pseudomonadota bacterium
GATCGGCGGCGGCAAACGGAATGGCTCCTTCGGTCACGCCTACGCACCCCATCACAAGAGCGGCTTTGCCTGCCTCGCGCTCCTCGCGGGTAAAGTTCTTACGGTTTATCAACGTCGCCAGCCCTAAGCCCAGCGGCGGGACGCAGATCCCAACCGCCGCGATAGCCACCACGGTATAAACGCCCTGGGCGACGCAAATCAGCATGAAGGCATACGCCACTTTGTTTACAGGCCCGCCCATATCGAACGCCAGCATCAGCCCCATAATGATGGCAAGTACCACGATGCTGCCCTGCTGCATCCCTTGCAGCCACTGAGTGAGGCTGGTCGTCAGCGCCCCCACGGGCTCCCCCACACCCCACATCATGATGCCCGCCGTGATAAATGTGCCAATAACAGGGATGATGAAGATAGGCATGACGGATCGCAGGACTTTTGGTACCGGCAGTTTTTTCAAATACCAGACGACGATTCCGCCCAGGATGCCGGCAACGATGGCGCCGAAGAAACCGGCGCCGAAGCTGTTAGCGACCCAGGCCGCAATCGCGCAAGGTGCCAGCGCAGCGCGTTCTGCAATCGAATAGCCAATATATGCAGCCAGGAAAGGCACCATCAGGGTTAACCCGGCGACACCGATATCGAACAGTTTTTTCAGGTTGGGATCGGTTGCCGCATCAGGCACCGCGCCTTTGCCGTACAACATGACCGAAACCGCCAGCAAAATACCTCCCGCCACGACGAACGGGATCATGTGCGACACCCCGGTCATCAGATGCTGCCGCGTGCTCTTGAGAATATGCACCAACTCTTTCATATGTCGCTCCTGGCCTAAATCCATAACGATGTTGTGGCAAACAATAGGCAATCAGGAAGGAGGCTGACAGGAGACAAAAAAGCCATTTACTGGATTTTTGTAATATAGAGATAAAAATGCGATCCGCCTCCAAATTTAACCCACAACGCCATCGTCCCGAATCATGACAACATGTGAGTGATATCTCACTTTCCAGCGGATATTACATTTGTCCAGTTTTTGGCAGATTTGTCACATGGCGCGCATCGTTGCCACGCTCGTATGCTGTCTGCAGTGAATGACGACTGATTTCAGGAGTGTCTATGGCTCTGGTAGTGGAATTTATCTGTGAATTACCCAACGGTGTTCACGCTCGTCCGGCAAGTCATGTGGAAACACTGTGCAACACGTTTCTGTCGCAGATTGAGTGGCACAACCTGCGAACGGACCGCAAAGGCGATGCAAAAAGCGCGCTGGCGCTGATTGGCACAGATACGCTGGCGGGCGACGCGTGTCAGTTGACTATCCACGGTGAAGATGAGCAGATTGCGCATCAGCGCCTGATACAGTGGCTAAAAGAGGAGTTCCCCCATTGCGATGCCCCACTGGCACAGACACTCAATGCAGAACGTGATCCCTTGCCCGAGTCGCTAACCCGGCTCAAGCCTACGCTGTTTCGCGCCCAGCCCGTTTGCAGCGGTAGCGCGCAGGGAGCGCTGACGCTGCTGACGTCACTGGATCTCAACGCACTGACCGATTTACCCCTCGCAAAAAGCACCGAAGAAGAGCAATCGGCCCTGGATAATGGCCTGATGCTGCTGGTCAAACATATTGCGCTTCGCGCGCTGGATAGCGACAACACAACCAGCGCGGTGCTCGATGCCCATCGCTCACTCGCAACGGACACGTCGCTACGCCAGCACCTCCTTGCGGGTATCAATCAGGGCCTCAGCTGCGCCCAGGCCATCGTTGCGACAGCGAATCATTTTTGCGAGGCGCTCGCCCGTTCAGACAGCAGCTATTTACAGGAGCGGGGGCTGGACGTTCGCGATGTCTGCCACCAGCTGCTGCAACATATTTACGGTGAGCAACGTTTTCCGGCACCAGGGCAGTTGACCGGCCCGGCCGTCTGTCTGGCAGATGACCTGACGCCAGGCCAGTTTCTCGAACTCGATAAAACCCTGCTCAAAGGGCTACTGCTAAAAAGCGGCGGCACAACCTCGCATACGGTGATTCTGGCACGCTCCTTTAATATCCCGACGCTGGTTGGCGTCGAAAGCGAGAGCCTGTTGCCATGGCGCAACCAGCCTGTTTTTGTCGATGGTAATGCCGGTGCGGTAGTGGTCAATGCCAGCGATGCCGTCGCGCGTTACTACCGTCAGGAAGCGCGTGTCCAGCAGTTGATCCACGCGCAACAGAGCGTCTGGCTCGATCGTGAGGCCAGAACCTCAGACGGCCTGCGCATCGAGATTGCCGCCAACATTGCCCACGCGGTGGAAACCCGGCCTGCATTGCGTCACGGCGCCGAGGCAATCGGCCTGTTCCGTACCGAAATGCTCTATATGGACCGCGCCAGCGCCCCTGATGAAAACGAGCTGTACAATATTTTCTGTCAGGCGCTGGAGGGGGCAAACGGGCGCAGCATCATTGTCCGCACAATGGATATTGGCGGCGACAAGCCGGTGGATTACCTGAACATCCCGGCAGAGAATAATCCTTTCCTCGGCTACCGTGCCGTGCGCATTTATGAAGAGTATTCTGCGCTTTTCACCACTCAGCTTAAGGCTATCCTCCGTGCTTCGGCCCATGGCAAGCTGAAAATCATGATCCCCATGATTTCGTCGATGGAAGAGGTGCTTTGGGTCAAAGAAAAAATAGCGGAAGCCAGGCAAGAACTCCGTGCAGAGAAAGTACCTTTTGATGAAACCATCCCTCTCGGTATTATGCTGGAGGTGCCGTCGGTCATGTTCATCATCGATCAGTGCTGCGAAGAGATTGATTTCTTCAGCATTGGCAGCAATGACCTGACGCAATATCTTTTGGCCGTCGACCGTGACAACGCCAAAGTCACCCGCCATTACAACAGCCTGAATCCGGCATTTCTGCGCGCGCTGGATTATGCCGTGCAGGCTGTCCACCGCCAGGGGAAATGGATTGGCCTGTGCGGAGAGCTGGGCGCCAAAGGCTCAGTGCTCCCGCTGCTGGTTGGCCTGGGGCTGGACGAAATCAGCATGGGTGCTCCGTCAATCCCGGCCACGAAAGCACGACTCGCCCAGCTTGACAGCCGTGCCTGCCGCCAGTTACTAAACCAGGCGATGGCCTGTCGGACATCGCTTGAAGTGGAACACCTGCTGGCGCAATTCCGCATGAGCCAACAGGATACGCCGCTGGTAACGCCGCACTGTATCTCGCTGGATAACGACTGGAACAGCAAAGAAGAGGTGATGAAAGGCATGACCGACAATCTGCTGCTGGCCGGGCGTTGCCGCTATCCACGCAAGCTGGAAGCCGATTTATGGGCGCGTGAAGCCGTTTTTTCAACCGGACTTGGATTTCTCTTCGCCATCCCACACAGCAAATCAGAACATATTGAGCAATCCACGATCAGTGTTGCACGCCTGACGTCACCCGTGATGTGGGGCGATGAAGACGCGCAATTCATCATCATGCTTACTCTGAACAAACACGCCGCAGGCGACCAGCACATGCGTATCTTCTCCCGACTGGCTCGCCGCATTATGCATGACGATTTCCGCAGCGCGCTGATGAATGCCCAATCTGAAGAAGCCATTGCCTCACTGCTGCAACGTGAACTGGAACTGTAAAAACGAGGAAACCTGATGGAACTCTATCTCGATACCGCCAACGTGGCGGAAGTTGAACGCCTGGCGCGCATTTTTCCGATTGCAGGTGTTACCACCAACCCAGGCATTGTCGCGGCCAGCCGCGAATCCATCTGGGATGTATTACCCCGGCTGCGAGACGCCATCGGCGTGGACGGGACCCTCTTCGCCCAGACCATGAGCCGTGATGCAGAAGGGATGGTGGCCGAAGCTAAACGCCTGAGTAATGCCCTGCCGGATATCGTGGTCAAAATTCCGGTTACCGCCCAGGGGCTTATCGCGATCAAGGCGCTCAACAAAGAGGGGATTCCCACGCTGGGCACCACCGTTTACAGCGCAGCACAAGGGCTGCTGGCTGCACTGGCCGGTGCAAAATATGTCGCGCCCTACGTCAACCGCGTTGATGCCCAGGGCGGTGACGGCATTCGCATGGTGCAGGAGCTTCAGACGTTACTGACGCTGCACGCCCCGGAAAGCAAAGTGCTGGCCGCCAGCTTTAAAACCCCCCGCCAGGCGCTGGACTGCCTGCTTGCCGGATGTGAAGCAATCACACTTCCTTTAGACATAGCGCAACAAATGCTCAACACCCCGGCGGTAGAGTCAGCACTATAGAAGTTCGAGCACGACTGGAAAAACGCGTTTGGTAACCTCAACCTGTAAGGGAGAAATGTTATGGACCGTATCATTCAATCGCCGGGAAAATATATTCAGGGCGCCAATGTCCTCACCCGACTCGGTGACTATCTGAAACCGCTGGCCGCACGCTGGCTGGTTGTCGGCGATAAGTTTGTTCTGGGCTTCGCCGAAGAGACGCTGAAGCAGAGCTTCCGGAAAGCCGATCTCCATGTCGAAATTGCGCCGTTTGGCGGCGAATGTTCACAAAATGAAATCGATCGTCTGAAAAAGCTGGCCGACAGCAAAGACTGTTTAGCGGTGCTGGGGATCGGCGGGGGAAAAACACTTGATACCGCCAAAGCGCTGGCACACGTTATGGACGTACCGGTGGCCATAGCGCCGACCATCGCGTCAACCGATGCCCCCTGCAGCGCCCTCTCCGTGATTTACACCGACAGCGGTGAGTTCGATCATTACCTGCTGCTACCGCACAACCCAAACATGGTCATTGTTGATACCAGCGTCGTCGCGGGTGCCCCTGCGCGCCTGCTGGCCGCCGGGATCGGCGATGCGCTGGCAACCTGGTTTGAAGCGCGAGCCTGCTCCCGGAGCGGGGCGACCACGATGGCGGGCGGCAAGTGTACGCAGGCTGCGCTGGCGCTCGCCGAGCTCTGTTACAACACGCTGCTTGAAGAGGGAGAGAAGGCGATGCTGGCGGCGGAACAGCATGTTGTCACCCCTGCGCTTGAGCGCATTATCGAAGCCAACACCTATCTGAGTGGTGTCGGTTTTGAAAGCGGTGGTCTGGCTGCCGCCCACGCCATTCACAACGGCATGACCGCCGTTGACGATGCGCATGGGTTCTATCACGGTGAAAAAGTCGCGTTTGGGACGCTCACGCAGCTGATACTGGAGAATGCTCCGGTAGAAGAGATAGAGACCGTGGCCGCGCTGTGCCATAGCGTGGGCCTGCCGATCACCCTGGGGCAGTTGAATATTAAAGACGATATTCCGGCCAAAATGCGCCTGATCGCCCAGGCCTCCTGTGCCGAAGGGGAGACCATTCACAATATGCCGGGCGGTGCGTCACCGGATCAGGTTTATGCTGCTCTGCTGGTTGCTGACCAGTATGGACAGCGGTTCCTGCAGGAGTGGGAGTGATACATCGCGCTTGCGGTTGGCCCTAAGTCGCCCGCTCTCAGATAAAAAAATCCCCGCCGCAGCGGGGATTTTTATGTTTATCACAGCAGGTCGAAGCGATCCAAATCCATCACTTTTGCCCATGCCGCGACAAAGTCTCTGACAAACTTCTCGCTGGCATCGCTGCTGGCGTAAACTTCAGCCAGCGCACGCAGGACGGCATTCGAGCCGAAGACCAGATCGGCGCGCGTTGCGGAGTATTTCACCTCGCCGCTGAGGCGATCGCTGCCGGCAAACAGTTCGTTTGACTCATCGGTGGCTTTCCATTCGGTGCGCATATCCAGCAGATTGACGAAGAAATCGTTGCTCAGTACGCCCTCACGGTCGGTGAACACCCCATTTTTGCTGCCGTCAAAGTTCGCCCCGAGCACGCGTAACCCACCGACCAGCACCGTCAGTTCTGGCGCGGTCAGCGTCAGCTGTTGCGCTTTATCGATAAGCAGGGATTCCGTGGTAGCAGCATCAACCTGCGCACGGTAGTTACGGAATCCGTCAGCAACCGGCTCAAGAAGGCTAAACATTTCATGATCGGTTTGATCCTGGCGCGCATCAACACGTCCCGGCGTGAACGGTACGCTGACGTAAACGCCTGCCGCTTTCGCCGCCTGCTCAACACCGACAACCCCCGCCAGCACAATGATATCGGCCAGTGAGGCTTTGTTGGTGGTCCGCTGGATAGCTTCCAGCACCGGCAACGCACGCACAGCTGCGGCGTTCACATCCCAGTCACGCTGAGGTGCCAGCGCCAGCCGGGCACCGTTGGCGCCTCCACGCTTGTCACCACCGCGGAACGTTGACGCAGAAGCCCAGGCAACAGACACCAGTTCACTTACCGAAAGACCAGACGCGGCGATTTCCGCTTTCAGGCTCTCAATATCCTCTTTCGACGGCGTAAATACCGCTTCCGGCAGAGGGTCCTGCCAGATCAGATCTTCTTTCGGCACTTCCGGACCAATGTAACGCGCTTTTGGCCCCATATCCCTGTGGGTCAGCTTGAACCACGCCCGGGCGAAGGCTTCGTTGAAGGCCTGCGGATCGTTGAGGAAACGGCGGGAAATTTTCTCGAATTCCGGGTCAAAACGCAGCGTCAGGTCGGTGACCAGCATCGTCGGCTTACGTTTTTTCGACGGGTCGAACGGATCGGGAATGATCTCTGGCGCATCGACGGCTTCAAACTGAATCGCGCCTGCCGGGCTGCGGGTCTGCACCCATTCATATTTGAACAGGTTTTCGAAGAAGTAGTTGCTCCACTGCATTGGCGTTTGCGACCACACCACTTCGAGACCGGAGGTGATGGCGTCTGCCCCCACGCCGGAACCGTGCGTGCTGGCCCAGCCCAGCCCCTGCGCTTCAATCGGCGCGGCTTCCGGATCGGCCCCCACATGGGTTGCTTCGCCCGCGCCGTGCGTTTTACCGAGCGTATGGCCACCGGCGATCAGCGCGACCGTCTCTTCGTCGTCCATCCCCATGTTGCCGAAGGTGGCACGAATGGCGGCAGCGGCGGACAGCGGCTCACCGCTGGCATTTGGCCCTTCCGGGTTAACGTAAATCAGACCCATCTCTGTTGCCGCCAGAGGACGCCTGGCCAGCGCTTCCGGGTCGCGATGAGCAAGCCAGGCTTTTTCATCCCCCCAGTTAACATCCAGATCCGGCTCCCAGACGTCTTCACGCCCGGCACCAAACCCAAAGGTACGGAAACCGGCGTTTTCCAGCGCCACGTTACCGGCAAGAACAAACAGATCGGCCCAGGAGATTTTCTGCCCGTATTTTTGCTTGATTGGCCACAGCAGACGACGTGCTTTGTCGAGGCTGACGTTATCGGGCCAGGAGTTCAGCGGGGCAAAGCGCTGTTGACCGCGTCCTGCGCCGCCGCGTCCGTCCACGGAGCGATAGGTCCCTGCGCCATGCCAGGCCATGCGGATAAACAGGCCCGCATAGTTACCCCAGTCGGCAGGCCACCACGGCTGCGAATCGGTCAACAGTGCCTTGAGATCGCCCTTCAGGGCTGCGTAGTCGAGTTTGCTGAATTCTTTGCGGTAGTCGAAGTCTTCACCCAACGGGTTAGAACGACTGGAATGCTGATTGAGAAGATCGACGCGGAGTTGTTTCGGCCACCAGTCACGGCTGGTTGTTCCTGCGCCTGCGCTCTCGTCGTGACCGCCATGATGGAACGGACATTTGCCGGCAGAGGCCGCGTTATTGGTATCGTCTGACGTGCTCATCGCTTTGCTCCCTTTACAGTGTTACCGTTACGATATACGCCCTTATTGATAAGGTATAGTTGGGATAACCCACAGATTCGATAGTTAATTCCGTTTAATTTCCCATGGAAAATACATGAGTTCTGTACGTCAAAAGCAGAATTGCTTAACAGGCAGGAAAATAAAACCCTTATAAATCAAAAAACCCTCCGAAGAGGGCTTTAAATTGTTACACGCCAGGTCGAACACCGAGCGTGTGGCAAATGGCATAGCTCATCTCTGCACGGTTTAGCGTGTAGAAGTGGAAATCCTTCACCCCTTCACGACTTAAAATCTTCACCATGTCCATCGCGATATTAGCGCCCACCAGCTTGCGTGTTTCCGGGTCATCGTCCAGCCCCTCGTACATTTTAGACATCCAGAGCGGAATGCGCACGTTGGTCATGTCGGCAAATTTCTTCGCCTGTTTGAAGTTTGAGACCGGCAGAATGCCCGGAATAATTTCCACGTCGATACCGGCGGAGACGCAGCGGTCGCGAAAACGCAGGTAACTTTCGACATCAAAGAAAAATTGCGTAATCGCGCGGTTCGCACCGGCGTCCACTTTACGCTTCAGGTTAAGCAGGTCGGCCTGCGCGCTTTTGGCCTCCGGGTGTACTTCCGGGTATGCCGCAACGGAGATGTCGAAGTCCGCCACCTCTTTCAGCAGGCTCACCAGATCGGTCGCATACATGTCAGGTTTGCCGCTGCCCGGCGGCAGATCGCCGCGCAACGCGACAATATGGCGAATACCGTTGTCCCAGTAATCCTGAGCGATTGCCCGCAGTTCATCACGGGTCGCATCGATACAGGTCAGGTGCGGCGCCGCTTCCAGGCCGGTACGATCTTTAATGCCTTTGATGATGGAGTGCGTACGATCGCGCTCACCGGAGTTGGCCCCGTAGGTCACAGAGACAAATTTCGGCTTCAGGCTGCTCAGGCGATCGATTGAGCTCCACAGGGTTTGCTCCATTTCACTGGTGCGCGGCGGGAAAAATTCAAAAGAGACGTTAATCTGACCATTTACTTCGGCCAGGCTCTGATTCAGGGCTTCCCGCTGGTTGGCGTGAAAAAAGCTCATACCTTACCTCATCAATCGCGTGTCGTGGTGTGTTGTATTTCGAACTTCTATACGTTTAGACGTCCAGATGTAAAAATGACGGAAAAGCGCTGTGGCGTCAACAGAAATAATCACCAATAACGGTGAGGAATGCTCAGAGAAGGTGAGAAAGATTCATCATGCTGTGAAAAAGCAGGTCTGATGACTCAGAACCCGCCGCCTCCCCATAAGGGCGACAGGCGGGTTCCCGGACACCCCTTACAGCAGCTTAGCCAGACGGTTAATGTCCGACTGGATCGCCCCGGCGGTCACGTCGCGCCCCGCACCGGGCCCGCGGATCACCAGCGGATTATCGCGATACCAGCGACTTTCAATCGCAAAGACGTTGTCGCACGGCAGCAGCGCCGCCAGCGGGTGTTCAGGGCGAACGGCCTCAACCCCCACGCGCGCTTTGCCGTTGGCCTCGAAACGCGCGACATAGCGCAACACCAGCCCCATTTCACGAGCCGCCTCCAGGCGCTGTACCATCTGGTCGTTCAGCTCATCACCATTCTCGAAGAAATGATCGACTGACCCCTCTTCGCAGCCAGCGGGCACCAGCGACTCCACGCGTACCGCGCCAGGCTCAATATCGTAGCCCGCTTCGCGCGCCAGGATCACCAGCTTGCGCATCACGTCTTTGCCCGAGAGGTCAACACGCGGATCGGGCTCGGTTAAGCCCTGCTGCCACGCCTGATCCACCAGGTCAGTGAAGGGGACGGAGCCATCAAACTGCAGGAACAGCCAGGAGAGGGTGCCAGAGAAAATGCCGCTCAGCGCCAGAATGCTGTCGCCGCTTTCGAGCAGATCGCGCACGGTATGGTTAACCGGCAGACCCGCGCCGACCGTCGCGTTATAGAGCCAGTGACGACCGGTTTTCTCAAACGCGTCATGGATTTGGCGATATTTATCGGTGCTGCTTGCCCCGGCCAGCTTGTTGGCGCTGATAACGTGGAAGCCATGGCTGGCGAAATCCAGATACTGATCGGCGAGCTGTTCGCTGGCGGTCACGTCCAGCACCACCAGGTCATCATACGGGTGCGCACGCATCCACAGGAACAGCGACTCTTCATCCTGTTCAACCGCTTCGTCATTAAAGAATGCCAGCGCCCGGCTGGCGTCCAGCCCGTCATAATTCAGCAGGCTGCGACGGCTATCTACCACCCCGGCCAGTACAAACTCAAAGCCGGTGCGCGCCGACAGGGTCACCTGCTCGCGCGCGAACAGCTCCAGCCAGCGAGAACCGATATTCCCTTTACCAAACAGCACCAGACCGATGCGTTTTTCCGCGCGGAACAATGAGGTATGCAGACCCTGAATCAGGCTTTCCGTCGGGCCTTTACGCAGCACGGCGACAAGGCTGATGCCCTCCTCCGACTGCCAGGTAAACTCCACCGGCTGACCTTTAAGCTGCTGCCAGAAACGGTGGCAGTGCAGCGGGTTGCGGGTAACGCCGGCTCCCACCATCGCCACCAGCGCCAGCCCCTGACGCAGGCGCAGCTCGCCCGGCAGGCCGGCTTCATCCAGAATTTTCAGCGCGCTGTCAGCCACTTCTGCGGTATAGCAGAACTGCAGCAGCTGACGGTCATTATGCACACCTACCGCCAGCGGACGCACCTGGGCGCGTTTCAGGACCAGATCGATATCTTTATGCGCCAGTTTGAAATCGTGACCCGCAGGCACCTGGAACTCGATCAGGCAGATGTCGTCATGGCTGGTGACAATACGCGCGCCGGTTCCCGAGGCCAGCACGCGCTCAATGCGCGTTGAACCTTGATCCGGCGTATAGCTACAGCGCAGCTGAAGATCGATATCGCTACCGGAGACCGGCTGCAGCGTACGGGCATGCAGAACCGGCGCCGCCAGCCGTGCCAGCTCGCTCGCTTCATCAAGACGCAGCAGCGGCAGCAGGCAGGCGTCTTTCACCTTCCGCGGATCAGCGCTGTAAACGCCGGCAACGTCACTCCAGATAGTCACCCGGGACACACCCGCCAGCGCACCGATTTGCGTCGCCGAATAGTCAGAGCCGTTACGGCCTAACAGCACGGTTTCACCGGCATTGCTGCGGCTGATAAAGCCGGTCACCACAATACGTTTACCCGGATGCTGCACCAGCAGCTGCTGCAGCAGCGGGTAAGACAACCCTTCATCTACCTGCGGCTGTGCGGCGCGCTCGGCACGCAGGAAATCGCGCGCGTCGAGCCAGGCGGCCTCCACCCCCAGGTGTTGCAGCACGGCGGCCATCAGACGCGCGGACCACACCTCGCCGTGACCGACCACTTCGGCATACACGGCCTCGGTGATCCCACTGTCGAGTAGCGCGGCCAGGCGCTCAAGATCGTGAGTGAAGGTGCTAATCAACCCATCCGCCACGTCGGCAGGCAGTAACCCGGCAATCAGCTCGCTCTGATAGCGACGTAAGGACTGTTGAACCTGATGCGCAGAAAGGCGATCGGTCTGGCTCAACTTCAGCCAGCTAATCAACTGGTTGGTGGTGCTGCCCGCCGCAGAGACAACCATCATGTCACCCGGCTGTGAATATTCGGTCATGATACCTGCGACGCGCAGGTAACATTTCACATCGGCAAGACTACTACCACCAAACTTGTGCAGCTGACGACCCTTCGCCCCTGCCTGCGCTATCACACTCATGATTACCCCTTGGCTGCGATCCGGAAGCCATTTTCCAGATCGGCAATTAAATCTTCAGAATCTTCAATACCCGTTGAGATACGCAACAGCGTCTCAGAAATGCCAGCGGCAGCACGGGCTTCAGGTGCCATACCTGCGTGCGTCATGGTCGCGGCGTGGGAGATTAAACTTTCAACTCCACCTAATGATTCCGCCAGCGTAAACAGCGACAGCCCGCTCAGGAAGCGACGCAGCGTTTGCTCATCGCCATCCAGTTCAAAACTTAACATCGCTCCAAACCCTTTCTGTTGACGCGCGGCAATCTCGTGCCCCTGATTTTCCGGCAGCGACGGATGGTACAACTTTTTCACCAGCGGCTGCGTTTTCAGGAAATCGACGATCGCCTGCGCATTACGCTGGGCCGCTTCCATGCGCGGCGATAGCGTACGAATACCGCGCAGCAATAAATAGCTGTCGAACGCGCTGGCGGTCACGCCAATGTTATTGGCCCACCATGCCAGTTCCGTGACAACTTCCGGATCCTTCGCAATCACCACGCCGGCCACCACGTCAGAGTGGCCGTTCAGATATTTGGTGCATGAATGCAATACCAGATCGGCACCCAGTGCCAGCGGGTTCTGCAGAGCCGGACTGAGGAACGTATTATCCACTACAGTTATCGCTCCCGCATCCTTTGCGAGCTGACAAATTTTCGCAATATCGACAACGCGCAACAAGGGATTGCTCGGACTTTCCACCAGCACCAGTTTTGGCTGCTCTGCCAACGCCTGCTTCAGCGCCTGTTCGTCGTTCTGATCGACAAACAGGACGCGATAGCAGCCACGTTTTGCGAGGCTATCAAACAGACGGTAGCTCCCGCCGTAGCAGTCATGTGGCGCAACCAGCAGATCGCCAGGCTTCAGGAACACGGTTGTCACCAGATGGATCGCCGACATGCCGGTATTGGTCAGCACCGCACCCGCACCGCCTTCCAGTTCGGCCAGCGCACGCTGGACCACATCGCGCGTCGGGTTACCGCGACGGGAGTAGTCATGGGCGCGCGGCTCATTAAAACCGGTAAAATTATAG